>JAFGIZ010000158.1 GCA_016929365.1 Lentisphaerota bacterium | reverse complement strand
GGGCGCGGGCGCGCTGACGGCGGCCGGTGCCGTCGTCGGCCTGGTGACGGCGCTGCAGCCGGGCGCGTTAACGCTGGCTGTCGCGGGCGGCCTGAGCTACGCGGTGCTGTGCCTGGCTTCGCCCGGAGCGGGCCTCATGGCGGCCGTGTTGATCGGGCCGCCGCTGACGGGCGTGTCGTATTTTCTGGCGGAAGGCATTCCGGACGTGACGTTTCCGCGCTTTGCCGTGGTCTGCCTGGGGGCGGGATACGGGTTGCGGCGCTGGCGCGGCTGGGATCCGCCGCCTGCCGTCAGCCGTTACGGCCCCGCCTTCTGGATGGCGGTGTTCGCGGGTGTGGCGCTGGTGACGACGTTCCTGCGCTATACCCGCGAAGCGTTCCTGGAAACCGTGCTGTTCTTCATGGACAGCTGCGGGATTCCGTTTCTGTATTATGCGCTCGCGGCGCGGTTGCTCGGCACCGCGCGCGCGGTCCGGCGGCTGGCGTTCTGGGCCATACCGGTTGCGCTGGTATTGGCGGGCATGGGGTTTTACGAGTTCATGACGGGGACGGATCTCTTCCAGACGGAAATACGCCGGGAGATCGACATGGACGCGGCTCTGGAAGCCGGGTTCACCCGCAGCACCGGTCCGTTCGCGGAAACCTCGACCTACGGCATTGTGCTGGGCGTATTGTTCTTTCTGATTTTGTACGACTTCCGGCGGATTCCCGCGCCCGGACGCCGGCGCGCGCGCGCCTGGCTGGAATGGGGAGCGGCGGCGGTATCCGGCGCGGGGGTCTGCCTGTCCCTGATGCGCATGACGATTCTGGCGCTCGTGGGCGGCATCGCGAGCCGCGTGCTGTTCGTACGCCGGGTCTGGCCGCGCTACCTGACGCTGGCCCTGATTATCCTGTTCGTTACCGCGGGGGGGTGGGAGGCGCTGCGGGCCACGCGAATCTACCGGAACCGCATCGCGGACCTGGAGACCGGCACCGTGCGTCTGGCGACGTGGAAGGCGGCCGTGAGCCTGCTGCCGCGTTACGTGTGGCTGGGCGCGGGCTTTCACGGCTCGCGCGCGGCTCAGGAGGCCATACCGGTCCGCATCGAGTACCGCGGCGCGGAACCGCGGCCCACGACGCACAACTCGTTGCTGATGCTGCTGATCGAAACGGGCGTATGGGGGCTCGCGGCGTTCAGCCTGATTATCGCGTCCGTCATCCGGATGCTGGTGCGCTTTGCGCGCGGCGCCGGCGCGGCGGAAGAGCGGGAATTCGCCGCGGCGATGGCGGGGATGGTGTTCCTGTACGTGTTGCCGGCCCTGACACTCGCGTCGGTGAAGAACGCGGCGATCAACACGGTCTTCTTCGCGAGTATGGGCGTTCTGGCGGGACGGTACCGCCGCCGGATTTCGGAACGGAGATCGGCATGACGCGGCGTATTCCGTGGCGCCGCCTCCCGGTCATGCTGGCGGCCCTGCCGTGCGCGGGGGTGTTGCTGGCGTGGAATGCGCTGGTCCTGGCGGTTCTGAAACGGCCAGGCGTGATCCGGCGGCGGCGCGTGGCGGATACCCGGACGGCCGGCGCGGGGGAGATCGTTTTCGCGTGGGCCGAATTGCCGGACGCGGTTTTCGATTACCGGGTCGGCGGCGAGATCAGCCACATCATCGGGTTCCTGGGGGGGGTCCGGGAGTTGGCGCGGCCGTTGCTGATGATTTCGACGCGCCCGATACGCCATCGCGATTTCGCGGCGGAACAGCGGGTGGTGACCGAAGCCTGGCTGCCTCCGTGGCCGGGCGAAGTCCGGCAGATGGCGTATAACTGGAAAGTGCTGCTCCGCACGTGGGGACGGATTCGCGCCCGGCGCCCGGCGCTGGTGTATCACCGTGCGAGCGCCTTCAGTTTCATCGGGGTCCTGCTCTCGGTGGCGCACCGGATTCCGCTGGTTGTCGAGGTCAACACGCTGGAGGCCTGGGAGCACCGGCAATGGGGGGGCGCGCGTTTTGCGCGCCTGCTGGCGCTGACGGAGCGGATCAACCTTGCCTATGCCGTGCGGATTGCCGTGGTATCGCGGGTCTTGAAGGACACCCTGGTCCGCGACGGGGTGCCGGCCGAGCGAATCCTGGTGAACCCCAACGGCGTGAATCCGGAGGTGTTCCGGCCCGGCTGCGCGGCGGCGGGGCTGCGGGAGCGGTACGGTCTCGGCGCCGGGCCGTACGTGGGGTTTATCGGTTCGTTCGCGCCGTACCACGGTGTTCTGACGCTGGGCCGGGCGGTGCGGCGGGTCTGCGACGCGGTGCCGCAGGCGCGGTTCCTGCTGATGGGGGACGGCCCGCTGCGGCCGGAGCTGGAGCGCATCCTCCGGGCGGACGGCACGGCCGGGGCGGTTACGCTGACCGGCAAGGTGCCGCACGAAGACGTGCCGGGGCTGCTGGACGCCTGCGTCGTGCTGGCGAGCCCGCATCAGAACATGGGGGACGGCTCGGCTTTTTTCGGTTCGCCCACGAAAGTGTTTGAGTATATGGCGATGGGCAAGGGGATCGCGGCCAGCCGCATCGGTCAGCTCGAAGATATTCTGGAAGACGGCAGGGACGCCTTGCTGGTGCCGCCGGAAGATCCGGACGCGCTCGCGGACGCGCTGATCCGGCTGTTGCGGGACGAGGCGTTGCGGCACCGGCTCGGCCGGTCCGCCCGGGCGCGCGCGCTGGACGGGTTTACCTGGGTCCACAACGCGCGGCGGGCGCTCGATCTCGCGGTGCGCCCCTTCGGTCTAGACAGGCGGGAAGCGACGCGGCACAATCGGGGGGATTCCGCATGAAACAACTGTTTACGCGCAACGGACGGATCGTGGTGGAGACCGTGCCGGCGCCGCGGCCGGGCCCCGGACAGGTCGTCGTGCGCACGGCGTTTTCGTGCATCAGCCCGGGGACCGAGCGGACGATGGTGCGGGATTCGGAACGCGGTTCGGCGCTGTATGCCCTGCTCGAGCAGCCTGCCCGGGCGGGCAAGGCGCTGTCCATGCTGCGGCGGGAGGGCGTGCGCGCCGTAGCGGCCAAGGTGCGGGGGACGCTCGAGCTGGGCGAGCCTCTCGGCTACAGCCTGGCCGGCGAGGCGGTGGAGGCGGGCGCGGGCGTAACGGACGTCCCGGCGGGAACCCGGGTTGCCTGCGCGGGGGCGCCGCACGCGGAGTATGTCGCCGTTCCGCGCCTCCTGCTGGCGCCCGTGCCGGCAAACGTCGACGCGCGTGCGGCGGCAACGGCAGCGCTGGGCGCCATTGCCGTGCAGGGTATTCGCCGCGCCGGCGTGTCGCTGGGGGAATGGGCCGCCGTGATCGGGCTGGGCGCACTGGGGCAGCTGACCGGCCTGCTCTTGCGCCGGGCGGGGTGCCGCGTGATCGGGTTCGACGTTGTCCGGGCGCGGTGTGCGCAGGCCGCGGCGCTGGGATTCGACGCGGCGCTCGATCCGCGGGACGCGGGGGCCGAAACACGGGTGCGGCAGCTGACGCGCGACCGCGGTGCGGACACGGCCATCGTGACCGCCGCCGCGCCGGACGCGGAGCCCGTGGCGCTGGCGGCGCGCGTGTGCCGTCGCAAGGGCCGGGTCGTGGCGGTCGGCGATGTCCGTCTGGAGCTGGCGCGCGACATCTGGTACGCCAAAGAGCTCGATTTCCTGATGTCCACCTCGTACGGGCCGGGCCGTTACGACGCGCGGTACGAGGAAGCCGGCCTGGATTATCCAGCGGCGTACGTCCGGTGGACCGAAAACCGCAACATGGAAGGGTACCTCGATCACCTGGCCGGCGGGTTGGACGTGGCGCCTCTGATCGGCGGCGAGATCCCGCTCGAAAACGCGGCGGCCGCTTATGAGGCCGCGCCGGGGTTGGCGCCGTTGCGGCTGATCCGTTATGCTGCGGCTGCGCCGCCGGAACGGGTGTTGACCGTCACGCCGCGCAAATGCGTTTCGGCGGCGGGCCGTGTGCGGGTCGCCTTGATCGGGCCCGGCGAGTTTGCGACGGATGTCCACTTGCCCAATCTCGTCCGGTTACGGGACGACTACGTGCTGCATGCCGTGGTGGCGCGCCGGGGGGATCATGCCCGTGCCGCCGCGCAGCGGTTCGGCGCGGCGCGGGCCGCGACGGATGTCGAGGCGGTGCTGTCCGATCCCGACACGGACGCCGTGTTCATTACGACGCGGCACGATGTGCACGCGTCGCTCGCGATCCGCGCGGCGCGGGCCGGCAAAGCCGTGTTCGTGGAAAAACCGATGGCGGTGACACGGGAGGAGTTGGATCGGCTGGCGGCGGTGCTGCGGGAAACGGGCGTGCCGTTCATGGTCGGCTTCAACCGCCGCTTTTCGCCGCTGGTCGAACGCCTGCGCGCCTGGCTGGACGGCCGGGCGGGGCCGGCCGTTCTGCATTACCGGGTGAACACGGCCGCCCCGCCGGCGGGGCACTGGTTTCACGGCGCGGAAGGGGGCGGCCAATGGATCGGGGAGGGGTGTCATTTCATCGACCTGCTCAATTGCCTGGCCGGACAGGGCGCGGTTTCTTTCCAGGCGGCGGCCGCCGGGTCCAGACTGGACGGGGTGCCGGTCGGCTCGAATGTTCAGGTCACGCTGCGTTACCGCGACGGATCGCTGGCCGGGCTGCTCTACACCACGGCGGGGCATACCGGACTGCCCAAGGAGCGGCTGGAGGTGTTCAGCGACGGAGCGGCGGCGGTGCTGGAAGACTTCCGGACCCTGCGCGCCTACGGCTGCTCGCTCAAGCCGGCAGCGTACAAAACGCCCTGCAAGGGGCACCTGGAGGAGCTGCGCGCGTGGGCGCGCCACCTCAAAGGAGAGCAGGATGCGCCGATTTCGCTGGACGCCTTGATTGCCGGCAGCGCGTTGACGCTCGACATTGACGCGGCCCTGGTCGGGAAGGCCGGTTCGGACGATGAGTGTTGACCTCAGCGTGGTCATTCCGACCTATAATCGCGCGGCGTTGCTCCGCCGGACCCTGGACTCGCTCCTGGACCAGTCCGCCGATCAGGCTTCGTTCGAGGTGATTGTCGTAGACGACGGCTCGGAGGACGCGACGGGGGCCGTGCTCGAGGCCGCGGCGCGGCGGGATCCGGGGCGGGTGCGGGCGCTGTCCTGTGCACACGCCCTGTCGGGCGCGGCGCGCAACGCGGGGATCGCCGCGGCGCGCGGGCGGCTGATCCTGTCCATGGACGACGACCTGGTCGCGGACCGGGATCTGATCCGGCTGCATCTCGAAGCGCATGCCCGGCACCCGGCGGCGGAGGTGGCGATCCTCGGGCGGGTGGAGACGGGAGACGCGGGCGTGGATCTGCTCGACCCGGACACGCGCCGGGTGGGAGGGCTGCCCGCGGGGGCTGGCGGGGAGCGGGAGGTCGACGCGGCGTTGTTTACGACGCAGAACGTGTCGCT
>JAFGIZ010000157.1 GCA_016929365.1 Lentisphaerota bacterium | reverse complement strand
CGGGCTCGTGGATGCGTATGTCAACGGCTTGCTGATCGACGCGGCGTTTGCCGGCCGGTTGCGTGCATCGGCGTGGCGGTTCGGCCTGTTTTACGGGCTGGGGGCCGTGCCGTGGGCGGGACGCTTTGTGCGGCGGCTCTGGGGCCGGGCGGATTTCCGGCGGCACGTGGGTCGCGGGCTGCGTGAAGGCGCATACCTCGGACGCTGTGGCCGGGCCGCCGCGGCGGCCGGCCTGATCCGCTGGCTGCACGCGGGGCGGGTCGGTCCGGAGCGGGCGCGACGGCTGGCGGAGCGCCCCGCGCGGTACTGGGCCGAGCGCCTGACCCTGGGGTTACTGCCGCTGCCGAAGCTGCACCGCGCGCTGGCCGAACCGGCCTGGGTCCGCGAGCGGTTCCGGGCGGGCCTGGCCTTTGCGCGCGCGTTTTTCAGGGACGCCGCGTTCCGGGAACGGTGGTTCCTGGACGAGGTGGAAGACGGTTTCCGGCAGGGGATGCTGACCGTCGCGGAGCGCGATACGATCCTCGGCCAGGTACGCGACCCCTTTATCGTCAAGTACCTGAAGTGTCTCGGCGTGCATTTCCTGACGCTGCCCGTGACGCAGATTATCTCGCTGTTGACGGCGGTGGCCGTGGCGTCGTGGACACTGGTGGAAGGCGGCACCTGGGGCGAGGCCGGTATGCGGCTGGTGCTGATCCTGGCCCTCTTCCAGGTGCTGCCCGTTTCGCCGGGTTCGTTCTGCAGGGGCGCCTTCGTGGTGTACCTGATGCTGCGCGAGCGGGTATTCCGCGACTACATGATCGCGGCGCCGCTGTCGTTCGTAAAATACATCGGTTACCTGGCGTTCCCCTTCCAGATGGTGGCGATGTATCCCGAGCTGGCGCGATTCATGGGCGCGCGCTGGGCGACGGGGCTGGTCCATCACGTGCCGGTATTCGGGGAACGCGGGGCGCTGCTGGAACACGGGGTGTTCCACCTCTGCTTCAACGTCCCGCGGATTTTCGGGCGCTGGGCGCGGCCCCGCATCAAGGGGCTGCTGGATCTCTGGCTGCTGGCCGGGTTGCTGATCCTGATCGCCGTGTTCGGCGGATGCGGGGTGCTCTGGACCAGCACGGCGGGAATCAACGTGCAGCTTGCCGTTCTGGCGTTGTTCGTCCTGCCGCGCGTGCTGTTCTACCCCCTCCTGAAGAAAAAATAGGCCCGCCGCAAAGCGCGCGCACTTTTGCTTGCCTGCGTTCCGTTTCCGGCCTATGCTGTGTCCTTGATTGGCGCGGGCCCTGCCTCGTGTGTTGACGGGGGCGTAGCTCAATTGGTTAGAGTCCCAGACTGTCGATCTGGTTGTTGCGGGTTCGAGTCCCGTCGCTCCCGCCATCTCCCGGCGAAGCCGGGAGATGGCGTCCCGGCATAGTTCCGCGCAGCGGGACGGCGCCGGACCATCCGCTCCTCGCGGCTTATCCTTTTTGCGCGTCTCCGCCCCCGGTGCCGGCAAGCACGCCGTAGAATCCGGTCTCGTCGATGAAGCGGCCGATGCGGAAACCGGCGTCCGCCAGGAGGCGGCGCATGGCGGGTTCGTCCGGCAGGCGGTCGTGCGTGACGGCCGGATGCTTGCCGTGGCAGGCGTTAATCTCGCGGGCCGAGTCCGCGTGCGCGATGACCAGCGTGCCGCCGGGGACCAGCGCCCGCCGAAAGGCCGCGAGCGCCCCGGCCTTGTCCGCGACGTGGGGGAAGCACGCGAAGCACAGCACGGCGTTACAGGCGCCGTCGGGCACGCCGGGCGCCTCCGCGCGGGCCACGCGGAACGTGATGCGCGGATCGTCGTGCAGGCGCCGGTTGGCCGCGATCATTTCGGCGGCGTAGTCGAGCTCCCAGAGCGTCCCCCGGGGACCGATACGGTCGAGAATATAGGGGACCAGGATGCCGCTGCCGCAGCCGACGTCCAGGACCGTATCGCCGGCCCGGAGCGCCGCGAGGTCGAGCAGACGGGCGACGGCTGTTTCGCAGCGCGGGCGGGTCGTGCCGTCCGCGTCGCGGTACCACATATCCATCCAGGCCGCGGCGTGCGTGTTGAAGAACTCCCGCCGCCGGGCATCCGGGTTCTGGTCCGCTGGGTTCACGGGTTCCTCTGTCCGGCCGGGGCTCAGAGTGCCGCCTTGACACCTGCAAACACCGTTGCGCCGGGCATCGGGTAGCCGGGAATCTGTTCGTAATCATCGTCGAGCATGTTTTCCACGCCGACGAAGAGATCCGTATCGTCGTTGACGGCATACGCGGCCTTCATATCCACGACCAGGAAATCGTCCACCTTGCGGATATCGCCGCCGGCCAGCAGGTTGCTGTCGTAAAGACCCTGCACGTATTCGCCTTCCAGGGTCAGGACCAGGGCGCCGAGGCGGTACGCGGCCACCATGTTGACGACATGTTCCGGCTTGCCCTGGCGGTTGAGATCGGGGTTGCCGGGAGGGCCGTCGTCGATGTCCGTGTACGTGTAGTGCAGCGTGGCGTTCAGGTTGTCGCGCGGCCGCAGGTCGAGGCCGGCCTCCACGCCCCGGACGGCAAACGCGCCGGAATTGCGGTTCACAAAGGCGG
>JAFGIZ010000156.1 GCA_016929365.1 Lentisphaerota bacterium | reverse complement strand
GTGCCCGAGGTATAAATAATGGACGCCGGCGCCGCCGGTTCCGGCCGGAACCGTTCGAACGCCGCGGCCGCGGTTGCCGCCCGGTCCGCCGCCCCGTCCAGCGCCTGCTCGTAATCGCGGTACGTGACCCCCCGCGTCCGGGGCAGCGGGAGTGAGGTTCCGTCGATCAACATAACGTGCTCCAGCCCGGGCAAGGTGCGCTCAAGATCCCGGATCATGCCGTAATGACGCGCACTGGAAATCAACGCGCGTGCTCCGGAATCGCGCAGCACATGGGCCGCCCCCTGCTCCAGCAGGCCGGCATCCACCGGCACGGCCGCCGCCCCGATCCCCGTGATCCCGAAATACACCTCGGGCCACCGGCTGCAATTCTCCAGGTACAGCCCCACCCGGTCGCCCGGCCGGATACGTAACCCGGCCAGGACTTCGCCGACCCGGCGCGCGCGCGTCAGCAGGCCCGCGTAACTCAACTCCCGCCAGGCTCCGGCGTGCTTGAAACGGAGGGCCACCCCGTCTCCCCGCTCCGCTGCCGCCCGGATCAACATGTCCCGGATCGTCATGCTCATGCCGGGGAATATTCTCCCTATGCACAACCCGGGTTCAATCCTCTTTTTTCGCGGCCGCGCGCTCCGGAGTGGCATTACCCTGCCGGCCTCTGCTACCCTGTACCCATGAGCCACCGAATCCGCCCCCACCACGTCGTCCTGGTAGCGGCCGCCCTTTATACCCTCCTGCTCGGCGCCGCCTGCCACGTCAAGCTCCGCGCCTACGGCTACGACGACTTCGACCTCGCGCATCACACCCAGACCCTGCACAACATTCTCCGCGGGTCACTGGACTGCTCAATCCTCGGCATACCCTTCCTGGGGAATCACATGGTCCCGATTCTCTACCTGGTCGCGCCGCTCTACCTCGCACTGCCCTCGCCCCTGCTGCTGCTCTATCTGCAAACGCTCGTCCTGGCCGCCGGCGCCTGGGGCGTCTACCGGCTGGCCTGCGTCTTCTGCCCCCCGCGCTGGGCCGCTGCGCTCGCGGTTGTTTATCTTCTCTACCCGCCCCTCATCCTCATGAACCTGTACGAGTTTCACCCCGTCGTGTTCTGCAGCGGACTCCTGGCCTTCGCGCTCGACGCCTTCTACCGCCGCCGCTTCGGCCGCACCCTGTTTTTCCTCGGCCTGGCCCTCGCCTGCCAGGAAAATCTCGCTCTGATCGTTGCCGCGTTCGGCATCTACGCGGCCGTGAACGGCCGCGGCGGCCGCTGGATCGCCGTTCCCCTGGCGCTCGGGGCGGCCTGGTTCGTGCTCAGCGTCTTTGTGGTCATGCCGCTTCTGAACCGCGATACGATCCAATTCGAACAGCTCTACCGCCACCTCGGCGATTCCCTCCCGGACGTCTTCCGCACGCTCGTTCTCCATCCCGCCGCCGCGCTGCGCGCCTCGTGGCACCCGGCCAAACTCCGCTTCCTCAACCTGCTGCTCGCGCCGCTCGGCTACCTCAGCCTGCTGGGCCCGGGCGCCTTCGTGCCGCTGCTGCCCGTACTCGCCCAGCGCCTGCTTTCCGCCCGCGTTTCGGAAACCCAGATCCTCTATCACTACCAGGCCGAGTTTATCCCCTTCCTGTTTGCCGCCGCGGCAATCGGACTGGGGCGCCTGCTCACGCTGCGCCGCCCCGTCGTCCGGCCCCTCGCGGCCGGATTGCTTGGCCTCATGCCGCTCGCGGCCTTTCTCACGTCCGGCCCCGTACCCGCGCTTTGCCAGGCGCTTTCACCTCCCCAGCCCGGGTTCCCCGGGCCCGTTGCCGACGCCCTGGTCAAGGCGATCCCAACCGAGGCCCCCGTGACCGCCACCTTCCAGTTTCTCCCCCCCCTCTCCAACCGCACCCGCCTCTACTCACTGCACCACGTTTACTCCGGCCGCTACACCCTCTCCGATAAGCCGTATCCGCTTCCCGCCGGCCTGGACTGGATCGTACTCAACACCATGGACCGCATGACCTTTCAGGCGCGGCCCTGTTACGCGCCCGACCGCTACCGACGGCTCCAGGATCTGCTCGCGCAGGGCCCCCGGTACGTCGCAGCCAACGCCGAAGGGCTCCTGGCGCTTTCCGCCGACCCAACGGCCGGACCGCCCGCCGGCAGTCTCCTCGCGCCCGCGCGCCCGGACCTGATCCCGCCCGGCCCCGTCCGTCAGCTGCGCGGCGCCGATATCCGCCTGCGCGGTTTCCGACTCGACGAACCCGGCGCTTACAGCGTCCGCCCCCTTGTGCTCTTCTGGGAAAAACACCGCGACACGGGCGGCGATTACGACGCGCTCCTGACACTCCGCGCCGGAGACACCCTCCTCTATAATGGGGAACTCGCGCCGGGCAGCCGCATCTTTCCCCCGCAATCCTGGCCCGCCGGGGTTGTGCTGGCGGACCGCCACGGCGTCGTCCTGCTTCAGGAGCCGCCTCCCGCTGCGTCCCTGAACCTGACGGCGGATCTTTTCCGGTTGAATCGCTGACCGCGCGCCGACGCCCGACTCAGCCGGCGGCGGCTATCTCGAGAAAATTGCGCAACAACCGCTTGCCCGCCGGCGTCAGAACCGATTCGGGGTGAAACTGTACGCCGAACGTCGGATGCGCCGCATGGTGCAGCCCCATCATCTCGCCGTCATCCTCTGCCCGGGCATCCACCTTGAGCTCGGCGGGAAGCGAATCCTCGATGACCGCCAGGGAATGATACCGCCCGCCGGCAAACGGATTTTTCAGGCCCCGATACAACGGCGTCTCCTCGTAGCGCACCAGCGATACTTTTCCGTGCATGATCCGGGCGGCCCCCGCCACCGTCGCGCCGAATGCCGCCCCGATGCACTGGTGGCCCAGGCACACGCCCAGGATCGGCACGCGTCCCGACAGCCGCCGGATCACGTCCACCGAAATGCCCGCGTCCTCCGGCCCCCCCGGTCCCGGCGAGACCACGATGCCGTCCGGGCGCAGCGTGCCCACGTCCCCCGCGTCCATCGCGTCGTTACGGATCACCTTGACCTCGGCCCCCTGGCCCGCCATCGCCTGCACGAGGTTGTAGGTAAAGGAGTCGTAATTATCGATAAACAGGATCATCGCCCACCGCCGTTTCCGTTTACGGGCCTACGTCCAGGCCGGCCACGGCCATGGCCACCGCCTGCCGCATCCCGGCGGCCTTCTGGCACGTCTCTTCGTACTCGCGCCCGGGATCCGAATCGTACACGATCCCCGCGCCGGCCTGCACCGATACCGTGCCGTTCCGGATGTCCAGTGTGCGGATGGTAATGGCCAGGTCCATGTTGCCGGAATAGCTCACGTAGCCCACCGCCCCGCCGTACGCCCCGCGGGGCTCCGGCTCCAGCTCGTGGATAAGCTCCATGGCGCGGATCTTCGGCGCCCCCGACAGCGTTCCCGCCGGGAATGCGGCCCGGATCACGTCGAGGGCGTCGCAGTCGCGGCGCAGCGTCCCCTCCACGTGCGAGACCAGGTGCATGACATGGCTGTACCGCTCGACCACCATGTATTCCGTCACCTGCACGCTTCCCGCCTCCGAGACCCGCCCGAGATCGTTGCGACCCAGGTCCACCAGCATCACGTGCTCCGCTTTCTCCTTCTCGTCCGAGAGCAGTTCGTCCGCCAGCGCGCGGTCCTCCTGCTCCGTTGCGCCCCGCCGCCGCGTACCCGCAATCGGGCGCAATTCCACCCGGTCTCCGGTCAGACGCACCATCACTTCCGGCGACGACCCGACGAGCGTCTGGTCCCCGATCTTGAGAAAGAACGTGTAGGGCGACGGGTTCAACAGGCGCAGCGCCCGGTAAAGCTGCAGCGGCGGAACCGCGCTCCGCGCGCTGAAGCGCTGGCTCAAGACCACCTGGATCACATCCCCCGCGACAATGTGGCGCCTCGCCCGCGCTACGGCGCGCTCGAACGTTTCGCGTGTCATGTTCGATTCGAACCGCACGTCCGGAAAGCGGCCGGCTTCCGGCGAGCCGGCCGGCCAGGCCAGCGTCCGTTCGATGTCCTCGATGCGCTGTACCGCCTCGGCGTACACGGCGCGATGCGCGTCCGCGTCCCGGCCCGCCGGCCGGGTGCAAACGACGATTTTCACCGTGTGCCGGATGTTGTCGAACACGATCAGGCGGTCGGCCTTCAAAAAACGGGTGCGGGGCGCCCCGCCCGCGGATGACGGCTTGGCCGGCGGCATCCGCTCGAATTCGGCGACGGCTTCGTATCCCAGGAACCCCACCGCCCCCCCGAAGAAGCGCGGCAAGCCCGGCACCTCGGCCACCCGCATATCGCGATACACGTGCCGCAACGCGTCCAGCTTCCCCGTGGGGCCGTGCGTATGGTCCACGTCGAGAAGCAGCTCGGGATCGACACCCACGAACGAATACCGGCCCCATGTCTCACCGCCTTCCATGCTTTCCAGCAGAAACGCGTTTCCCCGCCCGGCAAACCGCTGCAGCACCGAAACCGGCGTCTCGGTATC
>JAFGIZ010000155.1 GCA_016929365.1 Lentisphaerota bacterium | reverse complement strand
ACTGGCGCCGGGCCTGCGAATGGGTGGAGACGATGCGGGAGCATGTGACCGAGTCGGTGTTGGGGACCAGTTACCTGTCCACCTTGTGGCTGATTGCCTACCTGTACGGCCGGGGGATTTCGCTGGAGGCGATCCGGGCGTTTTTTGTGGCGTGCCGGCCGTTGCTGGTCGATAATTTCAAGGACACCGGCGCGGCAGGCGGGAGGCAGGGCGCCTTGCCCCCGGCCCTGGTCGCGGCCGCGCGGAACATGGCCGCAGAGCTGAGGGAAACCTGACGCCCGATGAAACTGGCTTTAGTCAACATGACGCCGGGGGAGACGGAGCCGCCCTTGGGGTTGGCGTATATTGCGGCGTATCTGCGCGAGTACGCGGGCTTCGACGGCACGGTGATTATCGACGAAGCCGATCCCCTGGCGGGGCTGAGGCGGGAGCGGCCGGACCTGATCGGGATTTCCGCCCTGAGTTTCCGTTTCCCGGCGGCCAACCGGCTGGCCGGAAGGCTCAAGGCCGAGATGCCGGACGTGCCGCGGCTGATCGGGGGCTATCACATTACGACACTGCCCCGGCATCTCGCCCCGTCGCACTTCGACATCGGCGTGCTGGGCGAGGGGGAAGCGACGGCCGCGGAGCTGGTGAGGTTGTTCCTGGAAAAGGGCGCTTTCCGGCCGGAGGACCTGCGGCGGATCCAGGGCCTGGTTTTCCGGAACGAACAGGGCGAAAACGAGATAACCGGGCGCCGTCCCTTGATCCAGCCGCTGGATCGTGTGCCGTACCCGGCGCTCGATCTGCTGGACATGCGCCATGCCTACCTCGTTCCGCGCCGGGGCATGTTCCAGCGCATCGGCGTGTACGTGGCCATGCTGACCTCGCGCGGGTGCCCGTATCGCTGCGCCTTCTGTTCCCCGACGGAATTCTGGGGGAAGTTCCGGATGTTCTCTCCCGAACGGGTCGTCGAGGAGATAGCCTATCTCGCCGGGAAATACGACGTCGACGGCATTTATATCTGGGACGATCTCTTTGCGGTCAACAAGCAGCGGCTGGCGAAGATCGTGGACCTGCTGGAAGCGCGCGGGCTTATTCCGGGTTTACGGTTCTGCATTTTCTCCCGGGCGAACCTGCTGAACGAGGACACGGTGCGGTTGCTCAAGCGCATGGGGGTGGAGGGCATCTTTCTCGGCCTGGAATCGGGTTCGCAGCCGATCCTGGATTATCTCAAGCGCGGCACGGTGAAGGTCGAGGACAACATCCGCGCGCTGGACCTGTGCCGGCGGCACGGCATACATACCGTCGGGACGTTCATCATGGGGGCGCCGGACGAGACCGAGAGCGATATCCGGGAGACGCTCAAGCTGATGGAACATCCCGGATTGCATCATGGGATTGCCTGTCACCTGACGCCGCTTCCGGGCACGGCGGTCTGGGAAGAGGCCAAGGCGCGGGGGCTGGTGTCGGAAGCGATCGACTGGCATTACGAATCGCTCGAGGGCTGGACGTTTCATCGGGACCTGGTGTTGAACCGGCACATGGGGGTGGACGAGCTGGCGGCCTGGCATCAGCGCATGGCCGGGGCGGGTCAGAAGAAGTCGTTTTCCGGCGGGGTCGGGGTGGCGCGCTGGCGGTACCTCGTGGACCCGCGTTTTCTGAAACACACGGCGCACAAGTCGCGGCGGTACCTGAAGTACATGCGGCGGCGGATCCTGGGGTGAGGGTTCGGCTTTGCGCTGGACAGGGTAACGGGAAAAGGGGAAGAGTAGAGAATAGTAGTCGGATACCGTGTGGAAGGGCGCTGCGTTATGCGTGACGAGATCATAGCTGTTCTCAGGAAGATGCTCGTGGACGATCTCTATGTCGAGATTCCCGAGGATCAGATCGGGCTGGATGACGGGCTGCGGACGGTGGTCGGGCTGGATTCGGTCGGGTTTGTGGAATTACGCGTGCTCTGTGAAAGGAAGTTCGACGTGCAGATCGCCGACGAGGATTACACGCCCGAGAATTTCAGTTCACTGCGGCGGCTGGCGGCGTTGATCGAGCGGCTGCGGGGTTAGTGCCTGAACTGACGGTTCTGCAATCGAAAAGAAGGGTGCTTCCGGGTTCAGTGTGGGTGCCCACTGTATGTGGTGGCGCGAGGCGCATGAGGAATCGTGTAAGCGAGTCGACTAAGTGTATCCGAGCAAGCGTAGCGGTTAAGTGTCGGAAACGCGCGGAGCGCAACACTTAACCGCCGCCCTTAACCGGATACGCTTAAACGACTGGCTTAACCGATGCGACTGAGCTGCAAGTGGTGTGACACAAGATATTGGGGCTACCCACACGAAAGCCGGAAGGACCAAAAGAAGAAACTCGGGCGAAGTCGAGGGTGGGTAGGCGGAAGATGGCCGTATCCATTCCCATAACCGCCCTGGCGTGGAGCACGCCGCTGGGCAGTGCTATCGACGCGGTTTGGAAGCGCCTGCTGGCCGGCGAAACGGGGCTGGCCCCTGCTCCGGCCGGATACCGGTTGCGCAACGACCTGGCCGGGATGATCCCGGACGTCGATCTGCGCCTGGCCCCGCGGGAGCGGCTCAGGCTGCTGGCCGAGCGGACGATCGGGCAGGTGCGGCGCGCAGCGGGGTTTTCCGACCGGGCTCCGTCCCGGCCGCCCGTCCCGGCGGGCGGTATCCGCCTGGTGATCGGCACGAGTTTCGGCAGTTACCTGGAGGACAGCCCGCCGGCGGCTTCGGCGCATGCCTGGGCCGATGCGCTTGCCCGGGGGCTCGGCTTGGCCGAGCCGCCGCTGGTGGTCTCCACCGCGTGTTCTTCGGGCTCGGATGCGATTGCCCTGGGCGCGGAGCTCATTCGCGCGGGAGAAGCGGACTGCTGCATTTGCGGCGGCGTCGATATTCTGACACCGGCCAAGCGCATGAACCACTCGGCGCTGCAGACGCTTTCGCCCACGACCCTGCGCGCCTTCGACGTCAGGCACGACGGGACGGTTTTCGGCGAAGGCGCGGGATT
>JAFGIZ010000154.1 GCA_016929365.1 Lentisphaerota bacterium | reverse complement strand
TACCGGGTTCAATTGCCGGCCGGCGTTCGAGCTGGACGAGGAGGAAGGGATCGACTGGCTGGATGAGTGGGAGGACACCAACCGGATTCCGCTTTACGTCGAGGTGACGTTATACACGGAGCCGGCGGAGGAAGGGGGCGATCCGGTCGCGGTCAGGCGGGCCGTTTCGATTCCGGTGGCGGCGTTGTGCTGGGCCGCCGAGCTGGAGGACCGGCGCCAGGAGCGCGGCACGGAAACGCAGCCGGAGGTGACGCCGTGAAGCCGCAGCGGGGATCCGCGCTGATTGTCGTGATCTGGGTGGTGTTGCTGCTGTCGCTGCTGGTGGGGTCGTTTGCGTTCGATGCGCACCTGGAGGCGCGGATTACGTCGTATTACCGCAAGCGCAGCAAGGCGGAATACCTGGCGCGCTCGGGCCTGGTGATTGCGCGGCTGCTCATGGCGAAGAGCCGGGAGGTGGATCCCGACGCGGAGCCGGACCCGGAGGACCGCTGGCACGAGTGGGCCGTGCGCCTGAAAGAAGGCGCGATCCGCGGGTTGGAGGAACCGCTGGGGGAGGGCACGGTGACCGTGGAGATCGTGCCCGAGCCGGCGCGGCGGAACATCAACCGGTTGGACGGCGGCGAAAACGAGAACGAACGGGACGTCGAAGCCAACCTGGAGCGCATCCTGGAGGTGGGCGGCATCAGCGAGGAGATGTGGGCGGATTTCATCGATCCGTTCTTGGACTGGATCGACGCGGACGACGAATCGCGGGGCGAGGCGGCGGAAACGGAGGACTACTACGGGACGCTCGAGGAGCCGTACGAGGCCAGGAACGGCCCGCTCGACACGGTGGACGAGCTGTTGCTGATCAGGAATTTCGATCCGATCGTCCTGCGCGGCGGGGTTATCGAGCCGTTGTTTTCCGGCGACGAACCCATCACGATCAGCGGAATTCAGGATTTGCTGACGACGTACGGAGACGGTAAAGTGAACGTAAATGCCGCGCCGGTGCGGGTGCTGATGACGCTGCCCGGGGTGGACGAGCTGGTGGCCGGTGCGATTGTAGAAGAGCGCGAGGGCCTGGTGTCGCCCGACCGGGAAGGCAAGCGCAACCCGTTTGAAAGCGCGGACGATTTTGTGGCGCGGCTGGGCCTGCCGGGCGAGATCAGGAAATACGTGACGACGGAGTCGGCGATTTACCGGGTGACCTCGGTGGGATCGGTCGGCGGGGTCCGCCGCACGGTCTGGGGCATCGTGGAGTTTACGGGCGCGGATCTGAAGATCGTGCGCTGGCGCGAGGAGGATTGAAGGGGTGGCGCGGGAATTCATAACGGGCGTTGTTTTCCGGGGGGATACGCTGGAATGGGCCGTGCTGCGCCGCGGCCGCGAAGGCGTGGAGCGGGCGGATGCCGGGTGCGCGGCGTGGCGCGAGGCCCCGGCGGAGGCGGAAGCGGGTGCCGAGAGCGGCGGCGCGGAGGCGCAGGCGGCCCGCGAGGCGGAGACCGCGCGCCTGCGCGCCGCGGGGGCCCGGTTGCGGGGCGACGTGGACCTGGGCCTGGGGGCGGGGGCTGTAATCCTGCGCGTGGTCGATCTGCCCACCGTGGAGGACGACGAAATTGCCGCCATGGCCGCGCTGCAGGTCGACAAGTTTTCGCCGTTCGCGGAGGACGCCGCGGTCTGGGGGCACGAGGTTCTGGCGCGCCGGGAGAACGCGTCGCGGGTCCTGATCGGCGTGGCGCGCCGGAGTGCGGTGGAGGAGGCGGGCGAACGGCTGCGGCGGGCGGGCGTGTCGCCGCGCCGGGTCGATGCCGAGGCGCTGGGCTGGTGGGAGGTGTTGCGCGAAGCGGGTGACGCGGAGGGCGCGGGGCGGCGCGTGGTGCTTCTGCTCGGGGCGGGGGATCCGGTGATTCTCGTCCTGGAGGAGGGGGTTCCCCTGGCCTTCCGTGCGGTGGGCGGAGCCGGCGAGCTGGCGGAGGACGCGCTGGCCGGAGAATTGGCGCGGGAGACGGGCTACGTCCTGACCACGCTCGAACTGGAGCACGGGGGCGGTACGGTGCAGGGGGTGCGGGTGCGCTGCAGCGGCGAGCCGCCGGCGGGGCTGGCGGAGCTTCTGCAGGACGCCTGTGGATGTGCGGTGGACGTGCGCCCTCTGGAAGGGCTGGCGGCGGCGGAGGGCGTGGCGCGGCGCGGTGCGGCTAAGGGGGGCGTGCTCGATCTGACGCCGGAATCCTGGCGCGAGGCCGCGCGCCGGGCGGGGGTCCGCAAGCGGCTGGTGACGGCGGCGCTCGTGGTCCTGGCGGTCTGGCTGGCGGGAGCGGGCATCGTGCTGGGTGCGCTGGGCTGGCAGCAGCGGCGGACGGCGCGGCTGGCGGCGGACCGGGATCGTTGGCGCGGGCCCGCCATGGAAGTGCGGGAGCTGCGGCGGCGGGTATTCATGATCAAGCGCTACCGGGACCGGAACTTTTCGGCGCTCGAATGCCTGCGCGAAGTCAGCCGGCTGCTGCCGGAGGGGATCGACCTGACCTCGTTCAGTTACTACAAGGGCGAGGAGCTGCGCCTGGCGGGCGAAGCCGCCGGCGTGAACCTGGTGTACAGTTTCAAGAACACGCTGGACGAGTCCGCGCTCTTCGGCGAAGCGGAACTGCAGGGGCCGCGGACGGACCGGCGCAGGCGCCGGGAGGTATTTGAAATCACGTTGGCCCTGCCGCAGGAGGAGCCATGAAACTGTCCCAGCGGGAAGGGATTCTGCTGCTGGCGACGCTCTCGGTGGCCCTGTTCGGCGGGTCGGCACTGCTGGTTCGGGGGCGCCTGGACGCGTGGGGCGAGCAGCAGCGCCGGCAGGCGGAGCTGCGCGCGGAAATCGCGGAGGACAAGGCGCTGGTCGAAGAGCGGGAACGCTGGGAGGCGGAGTTCGCGGATCTGCGCGGTCTGCTGACGCGGCATGCCCCGGATAAGAAGATGGACATTTACTGGTTGTCCCTGATGGATGCCACGGCGGCGCGGCACGGGATTGAGATCAACCGCCGGCAGGCGGGTGAAGAGGCGCGCAACGGAGAGGTCTACGAGCTGCCTATCGAGGTCAAGGAGTGGGCGGGCACCCTGGAGGCGCTGGTGCATTTCCTCTTTGATCTGCAGGAACAGGGTGGTATGTTGGACATCCGCGAATTGTACATCAAGCCGCGCGCGGACGGGGAACTGCGGGGACGGTTCGTATTGCAATGCGCATATACCCGAGAGCGCGAC
>JAFGIZ010000153.1 GCA_016929365.1 Lentisphaerota bacterium | reverse complement strand
GTACCAGACACCCAGCAGGCCGAGCAGGACCGGCATGTTCCGCGCAAACGGCGCTTCCGCGAAATGGCGGTCCATGGCGTGGAAACCTTCCAGCATCTCGATGAAGTGCTCCGGCCCGACGGCAATCATGAGCGGCAGCCCGATCGCGGAGCAAAGCGAATAGCGCCCGCCGACCCAGTCCCAGAACGCGAACATGTTGGCCGTGTCGATGCCGAACTCGGCCACCGCGTCCGCGTTGGTGGACACCGCGACGAAGTGGCGCGCCGTCGCGGCACGGTCCCCGAGGGCGTCCCGTATCCAGGCGCGCGCCGTCGCCGCGTTGGTCATCGTTTCCTGCGTGGTGAACGTTTTGGACGCCACGATAAAGAGCGTTTCCGCGGGATCCATGGCGCGCGTCGTTTCGGCGAAGTGCGCGGCATCGACGTTGGAGACGAACCGGACCGTGAGGGCGCGGTCGCTGAACGGCTTGAGCGCCTCCACTGCCATGGCCGGACCCAGATCGGAGCCGCCGATGCCGATGTTGACCACGTTCCGCATCCGCCGTCCCGTGTGGCCCGTCCACTCGCCCGTGCGGACCCGCCGGGCAAAGGCGGCCATGCGGTCCAGGACCGCGTTGACCGCGGGCATGACGTCCTCGCCGTCGACGCGGACGGGGGTGTTCGCGCGGTTGCGCAGCGCGGTGTGCAGTACGGGCCGGTTTTCCGTCGCGTTGATCCGTTCGCCGGCGAACATGGCGTCGATCGCCGCGCGCAGGCCGCATGCCTCCGCCAGCGCAACCAGCTTTTCCAGGGTCTCCGCCGTGATGCGGTGCTTCGAGTAATCCAGAAACAGGCCCGCGGCCTCCAGCGAGAAGCGTTCCGCGCGGCCGGGATCCTCCGCGAAGAGGCGGCGCAGATGCGTGTCGCGCACGGTTGCGACGTGCGCCTCCAGCGCCCGCCAGGCGGGCAGGGCGGTTCGGCCGTACGGGTCTTTGTTCATCTATGCCGTCCTCCGGGTTGCGGCGTACCTTACCCCACCCGCGCCGGCACGGCAACCCCGGAGACCGGCCCGCCGGCTCCCCGTTGCACACAGGCGCCCGGAGGGCCCGGCTCCGTCCGGCCCGCGGCGTCGCGCAACAGGTCCGCACGCGGAGACCGTCCGGCCGCCAATCTGCTGGACAAGCAGGAACGGATGCCCCACACTGCCCGGCCGGAAAAGGAGGAAGCCCCATGTCGCACATGGAAGTGGGCGTGCTGTCGAGCGCGCGGGAAGACGGCGGAAATCCATTCGAAACCATCGCCCGCTACGGGGTGCGGTGTACCCAGTTCGCCAACTGGGATCCCGCCCGCTGGACCCGCGAGGGCGCGAACCGGCTCGCCGCGGACGCGCGCCGGTGCGGCGTGAAGCTCGCCGCGATCTGGGCGGGCTACAGCGGTGAGGCGGTGTGGAATTTCAGCGAGGGGCCGCAGACGCTCGGGCTCGTTCCGCCGCGTCAACGCGCCCGGCGCGTCAAGGAGTTGCAGCAGGCCGCCGATTTCGCCGCCCGGTGCGGCGCCCCGGCTATTGTGACCCACTGCGGCTTCATCCCCGAAAACCCCTCGGACCGCCTTTACGCGGGGACGCTGGAGGCCATCGGCGCGGTAGCACGCCACTGCCGCAAACGCGGGGTGGGGTTCTGGTTCGAGACGGGCCAGGAAACACCCGTGACGCTGCTCCGCGTGATCGAGGACCTGGGGCTGCCCAACCTGGGGATCAACCTGGATACGGCCAACCTGATTCTCTACGGCAAGGGGAATCCCGTGGATGCGCTGGACGTGTTCGGGCGTTACGTGCGCAACCTGCACGCCAAGGACGGCCGCTACCCGACGAACGGCCGTACGCTGGGCGCGGAGACGCCCATCGGCACGGGCAAGGTCGATTTCTACCGCCTTTTCCGGAAACTGGATGCACTGGGCTTCGACGGCGAGGTCGTGATTGAACGCGAAATCCGCGGTCCGCAACAGGCGCGCGATATCAAACAGTCGATCGGCTATCTCCGGCGCTTGATCGGCCGCGCGGCCGCAACGCGGCGGAAACCGCGGCGCTGAAGGGATACGCCGTGGCACAACGCAGAAAGGCCGCACGATGTTGACAGCCGGCATCATCGGATTCGGCGGCATGGGGCACGTCCACGCACGCGCATACCTGCAGCGGCCCGGCGTGCAACTGGCGGCGGCGGCCGATATCCGGGAGGAACAGCTCGGCGGCGCGTCGATGGAGCTGAACCTCGGGGCCACGGGCGCCTGCGATATGCGCGGGGTCCGGACTTTCTTGTCGGGGGAGGCCATGCTGGCCGAAACCGAGCTCGACCTGGTCAGCATCTGCCTGCCGACCGACCTGCATGCGGACTATACGATCAAGGCCCTGGAGGCGGGCTGCCATGTCCTCTGCGAAAAGCCGATGGCGCGCACCCTGGCCGAGGCGGACGCCATGATCGCGGCGCAACAGCGCAGCGGACGGCTCTTGATGATCGGCCAGTGCCTGCGTTTCTGGCCGGCCTACGAGAAGCTGGCGGAAGCCTGCCGCGGCGGGACGCACGGCAGGCTGCTGCTGTTATCCATGCGGCGCATCAGTCCGTGCCCCGGGGGAAAACCCGGCAACTGGTTTCTCGACGGCGCCCGCAGCGGCGGGGCGCTCCTGGATATGCACATCCACGATACCGATTTCGTCCATGACACCCTGGGCCTGCCGCGCGCGGTGGCCACCGTAGGCTACCCCTCCGTCTCGGGCGCCGTCGACACGGCGGTGACCCAGTACCGCTACGACGCGCCCGTCGTCGTGGCGGCCGAGACGACATGGGACTACGGGGGGCGTTTCGGCATGAGTTTCTGCGCTGTCTTCGAAAAGGCCACGCTCGAAATGCCGTACGGGGAAGACAGCCTCCGACTCCTGCGGCCGGGCGCGGAATCGGTCCGAGTCGATCTGCCTGCCGGGAACGGGCACGCGCGCGAGATAGAGTACTTCGTGAACTGCATTGCGAACGGGATGGAGCCGGAGCGCTGCACCCCGTTCAGCGCCCGCGAAACACTGCGTATCGCGCTGGCCGAAGAGGCGTCCGCCCTGGCGGGCGGCACGCCGATACCGCTGGAACCCTGAGGCGTCCGCGCGAAAACCGGCCGGAACCGGATATGACGGCACGAGACGGACAGAAACAACACGGTAGCCAGGCGCCCGCCGCGGAAGCGGAGCGGCACGTAACGGGCATCCTGGAATCGGTCGCGCGGGAGTTTACGCTGCCCGGCGCATTCGCGGGCGGAACACGCTACGGCTCGGGACATATTCATGCAACTTATGCGGTGGACGTCCGTGCAAACGGGACGCCGGAACGCTTCATTTTCCAGCGTATCAACGAACACATTTTCAAGGATATCCCCGCGCTGATGGAGAATATCGCCCGCGTGCTGGAACACGTCGGCCGCACGCGGCCGGCCGGGGCGTCCGCGCGGGACGAACGCGTCCTCTCTCTCGTCCCCACGCGCGACGGCCGTCTGTGGATGCGCGACGCGTCAGGGGCGCCCTGGCGCGTATACACGTTTGTCGACCGGGCCTCGACCTACGACGTCGCCCGCGACGCCGGCATGGCCCGCGAGGCGGCGCGGGCGTACGGGGCGTTTCAGCGCCGGCTGGCCGATCTGCCCCCGCCGCGGCTGCACGAAACGATCCCGGGCTTTCACGACACGCCGGCCCGGCTGGCCGCCCTGGAGACGGCC
>JAFGIZ010000152.1 GCA_016929365.1 Lentisphaerota bacterium | reverse complement strand
TGCGGCGCATCCCCGCCGGATCGTTCCGCGCCGCCTGGTGCGAAAAGGTCGGCAGCAACACCGTACCCAGGGCCGTGGCGAACAATCCCAGCGGGAGGTAGATCAGCCGCTCCGAGAACGAAAGCGCCGCCGGGGCCCAGGAGCCGATCCAGAGCGCCAGCAGCGTATCGATCACGACGTTCACCTGCGTGATGCCCAGTCCCAGCGCCGCCGGCCCCATCAGCGCGAGGACGCGCCAGACCCGCCGGTCGCCGCGCCAGCGCAGCGAGAGCCGCCCCCGGAACCCGTACCGCACCAGGACCGGGATCTGCACCGCGAGCTGCACGACGCCGGCCGCCAGCACGGCCCAGGCCACCCCGACAATCCGCGCCTCCGGCGTCTCGCCGAAATGCGGACACACCCAGACCAGGGCGCCGATCCAGAGCACATTCAGGAGCACGGGCGTCGCCGCGGGCACGAGGAAATGGTGAAACGAATTGAGGACCGCCATGCAGAGGGCCACGAGGCAAATGCACAGCATGTACGGCAGCATGATGCGCAGCAGCGCCAGCACGAGCTCCGTGCGGGGCGCCGGATCGCCGGCGTGCAGGTAGCCCGTCGCGGCCGCCACGCCGATCAGCACGATGCCCGACAGCACGACCGACAGCAGGGCCATGACCCGGCCCGCCAGCGTCCAGGCCGCTTCGCGGCCCTCGTGGGCGAGGCTGTCCGTAAACACCGGGACAAACGCCGAAGACAACGCGCCTTCGCCGAACAAACGCCGGAACAGGTTCGGAATGCGGAAGGCAACGACAAAAGCCGACTGCGCGGTCGACGTGCCGAACAGGGCTGCCATCAGGATTTCGCGCACGAACCCGAGCAGCCGGCTCAGTCCCGTCCAGGATCCCACGACCGCCGTATGCCGCACCAGCCGGTCGGACGCCGGCGCGTCCCCGGCCGCTCCCGGTTCGGGCGCGCCGTTCACGGCGCCTCCGGCGTTTCCAGAACAGCCCGGGCCGCCGCCCACACCCGTTCGGGCTCGATGCCCGCCAGGCGCGCCCGCGCCTCGCGCGAGCGCCGCGGCAGATCGCGCGAGCGCGGGCCCTCCGCCGCGACGATCCGGTGCCCCTCGCCCAGCGGAGCCGTCTGCTCCGGATCGGTCAGACCGAAGACCGTCACAACCCGGCTGCCCACCGCCGCGGCCAGGTGGGTGCCGCCGCTGTCATTGCCCACCGCGCACCGGCACAGACTCAACACCGCCGCGTACTCCGGCAGCGTCGTGCGGCCCGCCAGGTTCAGCGCTTCGCCCGCGCCCTCCGCCACGCGCCGGCACAGCGGGGCTTCCGCGGCGGTCCCCAGCACCGCCACGCGCACCCCGGCCTCCCGGAAACGGCGACCCACGGCCGCAAAGCGCTCCGCCGGCCAGCGTTTCGAGGGTCCCCGCGCCGCCCCGGGCAGCAACGCCGCCCACGTATGCTCCCCCGTGAGCCGGAAATCCGCCCGGCATGTCTCGCGCAGCGCCGGCGGCACGCGCAGACGCGGCGCCTCCGGCACGCTGTCGCCGTCCAGGCCCGCGATGCGCAGGTACTCCCAGACCTGGTGCCGCTTTGCCGCCGGGTCCGGCGGCGTTGCCACGCGCGTCAGCATCCACGCGCGCTGATGCCCGCGCAGCCCCACCCGTTCCGGCACGCGCGCGGCAAAGGGAATCAGCGCCGAGCGGAACGAGTTCGGGAACACCAGCGCGCGCCCGGCGCCGCACCGGCGCACCGCGCGGGCCGCCTGCGCCGTGCCGCGCATCCCCGCCTCCGCGACGATCACCGCGTCCACGGCGTCGTGCAGGGCCCATAACGCCGCCAGGCCCGGCTTGACGCACAGCGTCAGCCGTCCCTGCGGATGACGCGCCTTGAGCGCCTGCAGCGCGGGCATGCTCATCACGCTGTCCCCCAGCCAGTTGGTTCCCATCACGACCACGCGCGGGGATGCTGCTGCACCGTTCACGTTTCCTCCGTCCGCCGCCCCGTCCTTAACGAAAACAAATGCGCGAAATGCAGGTCCGGAAATCCTCCGTCCCGCTCAGGATTTCAATTTCGACGCGCAGAAAGTAAATCGGTATGTCCCGCCGCTCCAGCTTGGGAAAGCGGACTGCGTCCTTTTCGGTCGTAATAATCGCCGCCGCGTTCCGGGCGCTGCTCGTATTGATAATATCGATCAACTCCTGCTGCGTATAGCGGTGATGGTCCGCGAAGCGCCGGCGGTCCACGATCCGCGCGCCGCGTTCCTCGATGGCGCACTCGAAACTTTCCGGCGCCGCGATGCCCGACAGCACCGTGACATCCAGGCCGCGCAGGAACCCCAGGTTGCGCCGCACCCCGGTAAACACGTTCTCGAGGTGCCGCGTGGCGTGCTTGCATTCGACGATTTCCGCCCGCGGATTGAGCGCGCGCAGATGCGACCGCAGCGCCGCCGTGCGGCCCGCTTCGCATTTCGTGATAAACATGAAGTCCGCGCGCGCAATGTTGCCGACCGGCTCGCGCAGGATACCCCGCGGCAAAACGTGTCCGTTGCCGAACGGGTTCGTCCAATCGACGAGCACGATTTCCATGCGGTGCTTGAGCGCCATGTACTGGAACCCGTCGTCCAGGACCAGGGTGTCGCAGCCCAGTTTCTTGATCGCGTAGCGGCCGCTCTTGATCCGGTTTTTATCCACGAGCACCGCCACGTCCGGCAGGTTCGACGCCAGCATGTAGGGCTCGTCACCGCTCATGGCCGAATCCAGCAGCAGCGTCCGTCCGTCCGAGACCACGCGCGGCGGACGCCGCCATTCGCGGAACAGCAGCAGATCGATGAGGCGCCGCGCCAGGGGCGGTTCTTCCTTCTTGTAACCCCGGCTCAGCACCGCCACCTTCCGGCCGGCCTGCTGCAGCTCGCGCGCAAAGACCTCCACGACCGGCGTTTTGCCCGTGCCGCCGACCGTCAGGTTGCCGATGCTGATAACCTGGCACCCGAGCGTGTGGTGCCGGAAAATACCGTGCGTATAGAGAAACAACCGTATGCGGATCGCCCCGCGATAGACGTGCGACAGACCGTCCAGAACGCGCAGCAGCGCCCGGACCGGCCGCGTCTCGCCGCGGCCGTCTCCGGGCGCCGTAATCTTCGACACCAGAAACCGCTCAACCTGTTCCCACACCCGCCGCACCATGCCGTCCGAGCCTTTCCCGTTACCGCGCGGCATCGTGCCACCGACGCCCCTGCCCCGTCAAGGCGCGCCCCCGGCCCGCCGCGCGCACGCGCCCATTCCGCGCTTGCCATGCCGGCAGGCATGTGCTATCCGGCACTGAATGAAAATACCCCTCAATCTCCAGAATAACGGATCTCCGTCCAGCCGCGAGGCTCAGACCAAAGTGTTGGAGCGCGACGTTCTGGCCGCCAAGAAAGGCGATTGGACCGCCAAGAACAACGTCATCCGGACCTTCACGCCGCTCTTGCGGCGCCTGGCGGAAAAACGCACCTCGGACACGGCGCAGATCAACACCTACATGGAAGCCGGGAAGGCCGGGTTGCTCAAGACGATCAACAAGTACAAACGGTCCCTGGGCCCCGAGAAATTCCAGATGGTCGCCGTTGAGTATATCGAGGACGCCATGGACCGCGCCGGCAAGCGGGGCGGCATCTTCTCGCGTCTCTTCGGGCGGTGAAGCCCGAGCCCCACGCCCTGATCACACCGCCGAGCTGGACGCAGCGCCTCGACCCGGGCGCGCTGTTTCCCGGCGCCGGACCGCTCGAGATCGACGTCGGCTGCGGCAAAGGGCGGTTCCTGCTCGCCCGCGCCGCGGCGAGGCCGGACGTGCGGTTTCTCGGCATCGACCGTCTGCTGGTCCGCCTGCGCCGGCTCGGCCGCAAGGTGGACCGCGCCGGCCTCGCCAACGTGCGCCTGCTGCGCATCGAGGCGCACTACGCCCTGACCTACCTGCTCCCGCCGGGCAGCGCGACAACCGTCTACAGTTTTTTCCCGGACCCCTGGCCCAAGCGGCGCCACCACAAGCGGCGCCTCTACACCCCGTCCTTCCTCGACGCGCTTCACCAGGTTCTGCGCCGGGACGGGCGCATCCACGTCGCGACGGACCACGCGGACTACTTCGAGGACATACGCGGCCTGTTCCGGGCCGATCCGCGCTTCGCCGAAACCGAACCCCTCGCGCTGGAGGAACGCGAACGCACGGACTTCGAACTCGAACTGGCGGGCCCGCAAAGCCCCATCTACCGCGCGTCATTCCGCATGCGCGCGAGCCGGCCGCGCGGCAAACCGTCGCACCCCGTATGAACGGCGTCGCGGCGCAACGGGTTCCGCCGCTCCGCCGCTCCCGCCTTCCCCGCTACTTGTCTTCCGCCGGCATGGAGGACAGGCTGCGCTCTTCTTCCGTCATGCTGTCCTTGTCCACGCCCCGCAGGTAGACCTCCACGCGGCGATTGAGATGGTTGCCGTGCACGGGGTCGTTCGGCGCCTTGGGCCGCGAAAACCCGAAGCCGACGGCCTTCATCCGCGCCGCGGCGATGCCGGAGTTCTCCATCAGGTAGGCCATGACCGCGCGGGCGCGCCGTTCGGACAACTCCTGGTTGTACTTCTCCGAGGAGGTCTT
>JAFGIZ010000151.1 GCA_016929365.1 Lentisphaerota bacterium | reverse complement strand
CTCAACTACCGTGCCAACTTACATGCCATCAGTCAGAAGTCGCATTTTGATCGCACGGACTTGTCGCATTTTGATCGCACCGCGATAATGCCCCCGGCATGCGTTTGCGCCCGATCTGCATCCGCTTGCACAGACCCCTTTTGTATGATAAATAGGCGCCATGAATAAACCTAAACCGATTTCACAACGTTGGGCCGCAGCCCGGCAGGCGCAACGTCCGGTGCCATTCGCACGACACAGAGCGGGGAGCCCACCCCGATGAACGGGGCGTTCAACCTCTTGGATGTCGGCGTGCTCGTCATCTACCTCGTCTCGATTCTTGTCCTGGCCACGAAGTTCGTGCGCGAGCAGCATAATCTCAAGGACTTCTTCGTCGCTTCCGGACACATGCCCTGGTGGGCCGTGGGCATGAGCATCCTGGCCACACTGTTGAGCGCGATCAGTATTACCGGCGGCCCCGCCGAGTTTTTCGAGTACGGCCTGCAGGGCTTCGGGCTCTGGTGGATCGCGATGATTCTGTGCGGACCGATCGTAATGTACGTCTTTATCCGCACGTTTGTCGGCATGGGCCTGACGACGGCCTACGAGTATCTCGAGCAACGTTTCTCCCTGCCGGTGCGCCTCATGGCAAGCGCGCTTTTCCTGCTGATCCGCGGCCTCTATGTCGGCGTCGTGTTATACGCTTCGGCCATCGTGCTGTATCCCGCCTTCGGCGGTCAAGTCAGCGTGGTCTGGTTGATTGTCCTCGCCGGCGCGTTTGCCACCGCGTTTGCCGCGCTGGGCGGCATGAAGGCCGTAATCTGGACCGACGTGGTCCAGCTCGTCATTGTGTATGTCGGTATGGGATGGATGATGGTCTCGCTGCTCAACCGCATCGACGGCGGCCTGGCCGGCATGTGGCGGATCGCGGCGGAACACGGCAAGGATTTCTCCTATCTCAAGGACCCCGAATACTGGTCGTTTCGTCTGTTCGTACGAACGGCTTTTTGGCCCCTGATGATCGGTTTCTTTTTCAACGCGCTCTACCAGAAGGGCGCCGACCAGCTTACCGTCCAGCGTTTCCTTTCCACCCGTTCGCCCCGCGATGCCATGAAGGCCATGTGGACTGATATCCTCGGTTCGATCCCGATCACGATTATTCTGACGCTGATCGGCATGGGGCTGTTCGCTTTCTACACACAGTTTCCCGAAAAAGCGGTGGAGACCGAGGGCAACTACAACTGGGTCCTCCCGCACTTTATCGTGACCCAACTGCCGCACGGCCTGTCCGGCCTCTTCATGGCAGCCATTATCGCGGCCATTCTCACGACCGTGGACTCGGGCATCAACAGCCTCGCCACGGTTTCCATGACCGACTTTCAGATCCGCCTGCGCCGGCACCGCCTCGCCGATAACGAATCCGTTCGCTGGGCGCGCTTCTGGACCGTCGTCTGGGGCGCGGTGACAACGGGCCTGGGCCTTTTCGTGTATGCCACCGCTACGGAGAACGTGTTGCGCGTCTCCGTGCAGGTCCTGGGGCTCTTCTCCGGGGCGCTCCTGAGTATTTTCCTGCTGGGCATCCTGACGCGCCGCGCCAACAGCACGGGTATCTACGTCGGCGCCGCGCTCGGCGCCGCTTTTACTGTCTGGAGCAACTACTTCTGGACCAACACCGCCGGCGAACGCCTCTGCTACATGTGGCCCATTGTTTTCGGGGTGGGCATCACGTTCGTGGCCGGATACACCGTCAGCCTGCTGGTGCCGGGCAATACCCGCACGCGGCCGGCCGATTAGACAACGCCCCTTTCCCCGAAACCCGGCCCGCGCCTCATGAATCCGGCTTGAAGCAGCATGGCGTCCAGGCCAGGAAACTGATGCGCGCGTACGTGTCGGCATCGCCGTTTTCGAACAGGATGCCGACACGCCCGTCCGGCAGTCGCGCCATGTCCGAGTAAGCGCAACGGCCGGGGTACAACAGTTCCGCCACCGGCCAGGTGAAACCGTCGTCCAGGCTGGTTCTCAAGGTCAACCCGGCGCGGTGTACGTCCGGATCCGAATAATTACCCGAGCCGGGATGACAAAACAGGATAGCTCGCGGCCCCCCGTCCGACGCGCGTCCGGCGGCCAGCACGCTGGCCTGGCACACGACGCTGCGGAACGCCTGGATCCGCCGCACCGGTTCCCAGCACACCCCGTCAAAGCTCGTCGTGAACAGACGCCACGGCGAAGTGGATCGCTGCGGCTGGCGCATCATCGCCGTCACCCCGCCCCCGCTCCGCTCCACCAGCATGGTTTCGTTGGGGCCGACGGCCACGGGTTCGTGGCAACGCCAGGTGTCGCCGTGGTCATCGCTGTAGAGCACGAACACCCTGTGTCCGTCTTTCCGGTAACTCCAGCCCGGCACCATCAGGCGTCCGGCATGCGGCCCCGCTGCGAGCTGAATGCCGTGGCCCGGCCCGGGGTGCGCGCTCAGCCAATCCGCGCGGCCCACGCGCGTCCGGATGTCTTCCGGCTCGGACCACGTGCCCCCCTCATCGTCCGAAACCATGCGCATGAGCTTGAAATCCCCCGCGTTCCAGCGCGCACACACCAGGAAAAACGCCCACAACCGCCCGGTCTCGCGGTCGTAGACGGGAGACAGGTTAGTACAGGTAATCCGCGCCTCGCCTCCCTCCTCGTACAGCAGCACAACGGGGCCCCACGTCCGTCCGCCGTCGGTCGAACGCCTGTAGACCAGGTCGATGTTGCCGGTGTCGCGTACGCCCTCGCGCCGTGCCTCGGCAAAGGCCAGCAGGACGCCGTTGCGCAGCGCCAGCAACGCCGGAATACGGTAGTACGCGCTTTCCTCCAGGCCCTTCCAGAAAAGCGGCGCCGCCTCCGGCAGGTCCGGCAGCAGGCCCTCCACCGCGAAAGCCTTGACCGCGGCCCGCCCGGTTCGCATGCGAACCCGCACGCGCCCCACCGTGTCGCGGGCATAATCCGCCGCGTAGACCGTGGTCCCGTTCCATACGACGCGCAGCGCATCCGCGTCCCGTGCCACGGCCAGGGAAAACACGGCACCGGGCTCGAGCCCGGGCAACGCCGCGTTCAACGGTTGATCCAGAAACGTGCGGATCCCTGTCGCACTGAAACAGGTGAGCCGCCCCGCGGCCCCGTCCACGAGGAACCCGTCCGCGCCGACCCACAGCTCGAGAGCCGCCGGCCCCGGCGCTTCGAAACAGGCCGATATGCTTACCGCAAAATCGCCGTAGGCGATGGGACGCGGCGCCGTCAGATCCGCCGCCCCCACCGTTAATGCAACCTCGCCGGCCGGTGCGTCAGCCAGGCTCCACTGCCGGACCGGCGCGCCTCCCCCGGCAAGCGCGTCGGAAACCGCCCCCCCCGTCATGGCCGCCAGCGTGCAGACCACCACAGCCGCCCGCCCGCTTCCAAACATCGCACGTACTGCCTCGCGTAGGCGCATCAGCGGATCACGACCAGCGAGCCGCTTACCGGCCGCGCCGCCAGCTCCTGCACCAGAACCGGCGACAGACTGCCCTGGTAAATACGGAGGTCATCGATCAATCCCGTGTAGGACCATTCCACGCCGACCCCGATGTCGTCGTTGGCGCCCACCAGGATCGTGTCAAGGTCCGCCACGGAGCCGAAGAACCCGGCGCCCGCGACATGCCCGATGCCGGTGGTCTGCTGAACGCCGTTCATGTAGAGCAACACGTCCGATGCCGTCGACACCGCCACCGCATGATGCCAGACATTGCTGTCCCAGCCGGTGGTGTTCGAAAATTGCTGGAACAGGGTCACCCCGTCGTTGCGCGCCGCGTAGGCAACCCATCCGTTGCTGTTGTAAATAAAGACTCGCAACTCGCTGGACGCATCCGAAACGTCCGAACCGGACACAAAAGCCGCGACGTTCGCCGCATCCTCCGCCTTGAACCAGAACGCGATACTGCCGGTCTTGAGCCCGCCGAGGCTCGCGGCATTCGCACTCAAATCGACGTAGTCGTTGCCGTCCAGCCGGACCGCCCGGTTCCATACGCCCTGCGCCGTGTGTGAATCCGCATCGCCGCCCGACTCGAACGTACCGTCAGCGCCTACCGTCGCGCTGACGGTATCGCCGTCGCTCAACCCTGTCTCGTCAAAGGTCCAATGCCCCCGCAGGATCACGGCCAGCGCGGCGACCTCGTCGGCGCTTAAGGCATGATCGTAAATTCGCAAATCGTCCACGAGTCCCGTGTAGTACCACTGCAGGCCGCCGCCGCTGTCGTCATTGGCCCCGACCAGGATGGTGTCCAGATTGTCCACGTCTGCAAAGAAGCCCGAGCCCGCCGTAGTTTCGTTGGCCTGCAGATTGCCGTCCAGGTAGAGCGCGACATCCGGCCCCGTAGAGACGGCCGCCACGTGATGCCAGACGCCGTCATTGTAACCGCCCGTGTCGGTACGCTCCTCAAACAGCGTGACCCCGTCGTTACGGGCCCCATAGCCCAGGGTCCCCCCTGTGCTCAACGGCCAGACGCGCAGCTCGCTGGACTCGTCTCCCGCATCGGAACCGGAAAAAAAGGTCCCGAATCCGTGGGACGGAGCCTGTTTGAACCAGAAGGCAATGCTGCCGCTCGTCAGCCCGCCCAGCGTGCCGACGTTCGCACTCAGGTCCACGGAATCGTTGCCGTCCAACGAAACCGCGTTGCCCGCGACGCCCTCCACGCTGTGCAACTCCGTGTCGCCTCCGCTCGCGAAAGTGCCGGCGGCTCCCACCGTCGCCGCGACGGTGTTTCCGTTCGACAGGGCCGTCTCGTCGAATGTCCAGTGGCCGACCAGCGCGGCCGGCGCAACCGCCGCCCACACCGCGAGGGGTATCCAGATGCCCGTCAGTCGTTTGGTGTTCATCGTGCTCCTTCCGTTGACACCGTTTGCGCGGCCGCGGACCGGCCCGCTTCCGGTGCCGACGCCTCGGATGCCGCCGCGCGTTGCAGGTGTTTGAGTAACAACCCCTGCGCGAGCAGCAGGTTGCCGTCCCGCAGGGCTTCGACAATGCCGCGGTGTTCCCGAGCCACCGCCGGCATATCCCCGACTTTGCAGGCATGCGACGCAGCCGGCCTGAAATATTGTTTCAGCAGCGTGCAGAACGTCACTAGAATCGGATTGCCCCCGATCTCCAGGAGCTGCGAGTGCAACGCCCGGTCGTGCTCGGTAAACGCGTCCGGATCGTGCGCCCGCGCAGCGGCCTCGCACCCTTCCACCGCCCCCATGAGTCCGGCGATCCCCGCGTCGTTGAGATTGCGCGATACCAGCTCAAGGTGCCCCACCTCGATTGTGGTGCGCGCCTCCAGGATCTCACGGCGTGGATAACGGCTGATCCCCATCTGGAAACTGAGGCAGCGTCCCAGCCGCTCCATGTCCAAGGCGCCGATGACCGTGCCGCGCCGGGTCTTCGTGTTCAACAACCCGAAAAACGACAGCGCCTTGACCGACTCGCGCACGACAATGCGACTGACCCCGAACAACTCGGTCAGCTCCGCCTCGGTCGGCAAGCGGTCTCCCTGCTTCAGACCGCGCTCTTGAATCAGCTGCAGCAGTTTCTCGATGACCTCATCGGTCAACAACGTACGCCCATTCGCCACATCACGGATCATGATTCACGCCGTCCCGCAAGCCTTCTTCAACGCTTTTAATTATCATATCTTAATGGCTTAAAGTCAACACGGAATCGCCGATATTAACCCTTTTTCACGCGGAGCGAGGCCTCCATCATCATATAATAACTTCTTGGTATCGTTCAGAAGTTGATGCCTGAGGCTATTGAGGGCATTCTCCGAGTGCTTGGCGAAGAGGATTTGAACATCCAACATCCAGCAAGGAACATCCTAAGGAAGAAGTGAGCGAGGCTGGCGAATGAATGGCTGAAAGGCCTGCCATTCGCCCCTTATCTCGCACTTGGGCGTTGGGAGTTCCTTGTTGATTGTTGGATGTTGAGACACCAGCACTACAGCATCGATGAGCTCGAATCGATTGAGTCGTGATGGTCAGGCGTCAACAT
>JAFGIZ010000150.1 GCA_016929365.1 Lentisphaerota bacterium | reverse complement strand
CCCAGCGGCTTGCCGCCCCATTCGCCGTTGTTGAAGAGATAGAATTTCGCGACGTCCGCGGGCATGGGGATTTCGAGATCCAGCCGTTCCACCGAGACGCCGTCCCCGACGTCCAGCGTGAACCGGACCTGCACCATGCCGTCGAACTCGATCCAGTTCGATGCCTCCACCCCGATCGGGCCCAGCGAGCCGCGCCCCGCGAACTCGATGCGGTGATCCGCCTCGCTTGTCCAGTCCGCCGCGGCGTCCAGCGCGTAGGCGGTCCCGTCGATCGTCGCGGCGAGGGTGACCGGCCCGCTCAGCAGGGCCTTGCCCGCGCTCTCGATCGCCGTGGGAAAGGCGCCGTCGAAGCGGTAGGAACGCCCCCGGCACCGGACGACCGACCCGGTGCGTTCGAGCGGCGTCCAGGGCTCCGGCACGGTCGGCTCGAGGCCGAGCTCGTTGTTCATCCAGTCTGAATCCTTCAGATCCAGCGGGCCGGGATCGAAGTCCATGTTCGGCGGCGTCGGCGCGTCGGGCCCGTCGATGAGCCGGCCGGTGATGCCCTCGCCGGCCTGCATTTGCGCGGCGGCGGGCGCGGCGGCCCACAGTGCGGCCGCCGCGCACGCCATGCAGGCGATCCGTCCGCACCCCGTTAGACGGGAATGAAGGAACAGCCTGCTTGCGGGAAAGGAGCCCTGCGAGTGTAGAACACGACATGATGGGAGTACCATATCGACGAACCCTCCGGTTTTTCGCTCGGTGACGACGCGTTGCCTAACGTCGCCGGTGATCTTACTCCTCATTCCTGCTCCATGCGATGCCTGTTTCTCCGTTTTTGAACCACGGATTACACGGAATACACGGAGTGGGGGAAGGGTTCTCAGCATCGCCTGAAACCTGAAACCCGAAACCTGACACCTCACCGTTCGGATCGTGCGACAATACGGACAACCAACGCGGAGGGGGTCAGTGAAGGTCTTTGTCGCGTGTGTTTTAGCCTGCATGGCACGCGGAAGTTATCGGGCCGTCGCCGAGGTGGTGACGGCGTGTACGTCGATCGAGGCGGCCAGGGCGGCCAGGGCCGCGGCCGGGCTTTGCTTCTCGTAGAAGCGCGGCGCCCATCCTTCCATGGCCGCGATCCGCCGGTACAGCGGGTCCAATACCTCCGCCTCGCAACGAATGGTATCGAGACGGGCCTGGAGGGCCTCCGGGAAGTGGCCCTCCCAGGGGCCCTTGTAGAAATCCCAGCACTTCTCGCGGCAATTCATGAAAAACGCCTCGGTGGCCGCGCGGGTGACGCGGAGGATGCCGCCCAGGTACTCGCAGCGTTGACGAAACAGCGGTTCCGCAGCATCGCCGGCGAGGTGCAGCGCCCTCTCGGCGTCGCCGATCGCCCGCTCTATGGCCGGCAACTCGTCGGTCTCCATCTCGTCGGCCACGCGCATGACAAACTCGTCGACGGGCGCGTTGGAACGGATGCGTTCCAGCAGGCAGGCCAGCCGCGAGAAATTGCCGAAGGGCTGGCCCGTGCAGCGCGTGTCGGCATGACTCTGAACGATCAGGGCATCGTCGTAAAGACGGTATGCCTCGGCCTGCGTGACGGGGTTCGACGCTCCCTGCTCGGCCGCGTAGGCCCGCAAAACGGCCTCCCTGTCGCGCCCGCGCCGGTTCCAGGTCTTTTCCGCGGCCAGGAAAAGACCCTCGGCGCTGCCCGGAAACGCGTAGGCCATGCCGCCCAGCCCTTTGAGCCCGGCATCCAGGGCGTATCCGATGTTGCGTTCGATGGTCCCCAGGTGAGCCGCGAATGCCGGGGCACCTCGCAGGGGATTGCACAGGCTGATCCAGCGCCCCTCCGCGGCGGCCGCGGCAATGTCGGGGTGAATCGGATTGCGCAACCGCGTATTGTAGGTGCCCGTGCGTTCGCCGGAGTAAAACACCCACTTGACCTCCTCCGGCAGCGCCCGCATCAGGTCGAGGTTCTCGGGATAGGAGCCCTGGGTAAGCAGAATCTTGCAGCGCAGGTCGGGTGAGGACTTGCGCAGTTCCTGCACGATTCCGTAAAACACCTGCGCCTCCTGCAGGAACTGGCTGCGTCCCCGGCGCTCATCGGGCGGCAGGGCGTGCGTGCGGAACTCGGTCAGCCAGCAGCTCAGCTCGTCGGGCGCAAACCGCTCGACAAGTTCCTCGGCGACCTCGAGCAACAGGCGACGCGCGCCCGGATGAAAAAAGTTCACGGGCAGCCGCACGATGCGATCGTGGTTCCGCATCGCGTAAGGCGCTTCGAGTTCCGGAAACGCGCGGGGGATGAATCCGTAGTGTTGCGGATGCGACAGGATGGGCACCATGCGGATCCCGCGCCCGCGCCCGTAGGGGATCAACTCCCGCAACAGGGCTTCGTGTTGCTCCGTGTCGGGGTGGTCGAACTCCGGGTGGCGGCGGCAATGAAAATCGCTGCCCCCGCCTTCGCCGAAGACGATGAACTCGAACAGGTTGAGCTTGTGGTCGCTCATCCAGTCGATCCATCTTTTGTAGTAGATCAGGCTTTGCTCGATATCGTCGTGCGGCGAGGTGAACCCGAACGGCTGACTCCAGATGCCGCGCTCTTCCATGTCGGCCCCGTCGGCGACGCGAAGGCGCGGTATGCAGACACGGCCGCCCTCAAACCGGATGCACTGTTTCAAGGTCTTCATGCCCCAGTACACGCCTTCCACATCCAGGCCGCGCACCACGAGTCCCCCGTCGTCCGGCAGCGGAGCCACGTGATAGGCCTGGCAGCCCGGCCGGGAAGCGGCGCCGTCGAAAAATGGCGCGCTGAATTCCTGCGCGTACCGCCGGGCTGCCGGACCTTGAAAGACCACGCGCACGCTTTTCCCCGGCGGATGATTATCCGCCGGCTCCGGTTTCACGCCCGTTCCGGCCGCGAT
>JAFGIZ010000149.1 GCA_016929365.1 Lentisphaerota bacterium | reverse complement strand
TGTACCGCCGTTACCGCGAGTGGTTGAAACAGCCGGACGTGAAAACCCGCAGGGAATTGCGGCAGCAGTGGTTTCGCCGCCGGACGCGAACCTGCCGCCGCCCGAAAGCATGAAGCACGCGGAGGGGACGGCCACGGAACGTGTCGAGCGGGCGCTGCTGGTGCAGGTTGTGACCGGCCGCACGCCGCGCGGGGCCGCGGCGGATTCGCTGGGCGAACTGGAACGGCTGGCCGATACGGCCGGCGCCGTCGTGGTGGGACGGATTACCCAGCGGCGGGAAGGCCCGACCGCCGGGTTGTACGTGGGGGAGGGCAAGCTGGCGGATATCCAGGTGGCGTGCCGGCGGGGCAGGGCGAACCTCGTGATCTTCGACAACGACCTGAGCGCCGTCCAGGTGAACAACCTGGATCTGGCCCTGGGCATCAAGGTGATCGACCGGACGGAGTTGATTCTGCAGATTTTCGCGCGGCGCGCCCGGTCGGCCGAGGCCAAGATCCAGGTGGAGCTGGCGCAGTTGCAGTACCTGGTTTCGCGCATTCCGGTGTCGGTCCGCCAGCAGCGGTTCCAGGGGGGGATCGGGATGCGGGGGCCGGGAGAGAGTCCCCTCCAGCTGCGCAACGAACCCATGCGCCGGCGTATCCGCGACCTGCAGGCCCGGCTGGAGCAGGTGCGCCGCCGGCGCGAACGCACGCGCCGCCGCCGCACGTGGCCTTTCGTGTGCCTGACGGGCTACACCAACGCCGGGAAGTCAACGCTCCTGAACGCGCTGTCGGAAGGCGGCGCCTACGTGGACGACCGGCTGTTCGCCACGCTGGACACGAAGACCCGCCGCGTCAACCTGGGCGGGGGCCGCCGGGCACTGGTCACGGACACGGTCGGCTTCATCCGGCACCTGCCGCACGGCCTGGTCGCCTCGTTCCGGTCGACGCTCGACGTGGCGGCCGAGGCCGACCTGCTGCTGATCGTGGCCGATGCGTCCGACGCGGCGCTGGACGATCATCTCCGCGTGGTCGCGGGCACCCTGGAGGAGATCGGGGCCGAACGCGTCCCGGCACTGCTGCTGCTGAACAAGTGCGACGCGCTGGAGGCGCGGGCGGCGGCGGCGCGCGCGGCGGCGTTCCCGGACGCCGTGCGGGTGTCGGCCTTGCGGCGACGCGGGCTCGATACGCTCAAGGCGCGCATTGCCGCGACGCTTCTCGAGCAGGGGTGCCGGTTCCCGCCCGCCGGCCCGCCGCCGGCGGCGCGCCGCCGGGACGGAGAAGCCGGATGCTGACGCTGGTGGCCACACCGATCGGGAACCTGGAAGACGTGAGCGCCCGGGCCCTGCGCGTCCTGCGGGAAGCCGACGTGCTGGCCTGCGAGGACACGCGGCGGACGCGGGCGCTGTTGAGCCGCCATGCCATCCCGGCGCCGCGCGCGCTGGTGTCGTACCGGGAGCAGAACGAGCGCCGCATGGCCGAGCGGCTCGTGCGCGAAGCCGCCGCGGGGCGGCGCGTCGCGGTCTGCTCGGACGGCGGCTACCCGGGGATCAGCGACCCGGGGTACCGGGTGATCGCCCTGGCGATCGAGCGCGGCGTGCCGTTCGAGGTGGCGCCCGGGGCCTCGGCCGTGCCGGTCGCGCTGCTGCTGTCGGGCCTGCCGCCGGCGAGTTACACGTTTAAAGGCTATCCGCCGCGCAAGCCGGGCCCCCGGCGGCGTTTCTTCGAGGCGGAACGCGAGTCGCCGCACACGCTGATCTGCTTCGAATCGCCGTACCGCACGGGCAAGACGCTGGACGCCGCGCTGGAGGCGCTGGGCGACCGGCGCGCGGCGGTCTGTATCGAGCTGACCAAGCGGTTCGAGCGAATCGCGCGCGGCACGCTGTCCGCCCTGGCCGCTGAGTTCGCCGGGCAGCGGATCAGGGGCGAGGTGACCCTGGTGATTGAAGGTTCACGGTGAAACGGCCGGGTTCGCTCGTGGGGATGTGGCGCTGCGTGGGGTACGCGAAATTGAGATCCGGGCGCTTCTCGAATTCGGCGATGATGCGCGCATTGATCCGGTTCCGGATCTCGGTGCGCCGGCGGTAGTGGCTGACGTAGAGCAGCGTGAACTGCACGCCGCTGTCGGCGATCACCGAGTAGAGCTTGGGTTCGTAGGTTGTGTCCGGCACCCCGTAATGCCGTTCCATGGCGTGTGCGCCGGCGCGGGCGGCTTCGAATTCGTCGCGCGATTCCGTTTCCAGGATCGTTTTCAGGAGGGCCTGTGCCTCGAGGGCGGGCGTTTCGAACGTAACCAGGATGTCGATCCGGCTCCAGACGTAGGGATGGACGTGGGAAAAATTGAAGACCGTGCTCTTGAAAATGAAGCTGTTGGGAACCACGATGATGCGGCCGGTCGGCTCGTCGATCCCCAGCCAGTTGTGCAGCTCGAGCAGCGTCACGCGCAGCAGCTGGATATCGAGCACGTCGCCGAGTTGGCCGTCGATCTCCACGCGGTCGCCCACGTGCAGCTTGCGGCTGGCGACGATGACGAACCAGCCGGCGAAAGACGAGCAGAGGTCCTGGAGCGCGATGACCAGCGCCGCGCCGGCGATGCCGAGCACCGTGGCGATGGCCTTGAGGTCTTCGAGGAAGAAAAAGGCGAGAACCAGCAGGACCAGCAGAAAGGCCAGGTAGCCCGCGAGCCGCCGGGCGAGGAAGAGGCGGTCTTTCCGGTAGACCAGGGGCAGGATCCGGCGGCTGAGCAGGAGGTGGAGCAGGATCACGATCGCGATCACGCCGAGCGGCATGAGGATGGCGGTCCAGAAACGCCGGGCGGTGGCGTCGAGGTCTTCTTCGAGCACGGCGATTTCTTTCCCGTAGAGATCCAGCAGGCGCGCCGCCGCATCGAGCTGGGCGTCGACGGCGCCGAGCTGGCCCTCCAGGGTTTCGACCCGCGTCTCCAGCAGCTCCTTGATCCTGGCCTTGCCCGAGGGGCCGAACGTCAGCAGGTTCCGCGTCGTCAGCGGCAGCTGGAGCGACAGGGACTTGCCCTTTTCGAGACGGCGGCGCTTGGCTTCGATCTCGATCTCGTCTTCGATCTGCGCGAGGCGCGCGCGGGCGAGTGCGAGCGATGTGGCGATTTCGCCGCGGTGTGCCTGTAGCGCCTCCATGCGGGCCCGGAGGTTTTCGGCCAGCCGCTTTTCGCCGGCCACGGCGCGCCGTTTCGCGTTGAGGAGCCGGATGGTGGCATCGGGATTGATCGGCAGGGCGTCGATGGCGGTATTGATGCGGTCCGCTTCGCGCGACAGTTCGGACTCCATTTCCGCGGCGTCGCGCTCCAGGCTGCGCAGGACGATCAGTTCGTCGAGGTTGCGGATTTCTTCGTCCAGTGCGACCAGGGCGTCCTGGTTCTTGTCCGGATCGCTTTCCAGGCGTTCCCGTTTCTCCTGCATGCGGGCGTGTTCCTTGCGGAGGTCCAGCACCTGGACATTGAGCCGGCGGGCCCTGACGAGGGGCGCGTCCGCGTCGCTGTCGACCGCGCGGATGGATTCGCGCAGGACATAGAGCGCGTGCGTGTGCTGGCGGCGGGCGAGCGCGGCTTCGTCGTCTTCCAGCGCGATCCGCTTGAGGCGGTTCTCCAGGTCGCGCTGTTCGAGCTCGAGCCGTTCCTCCCAGCGGGTGCGCTCCGCGGTGTTGGTGGTCCGCGCCAGGATCGACGTGACGGCCTCGATGCGGGAGCGGGCGCGGCGGATGGCCGGGGTGTCGTCGGCGCGCAACGGCGCCGCCAGGGCGCACAGCACGGCACACAACAGGACGCCGTTGTTCATGAGCCGCAGGGTAGCGGCGATTCCGGCGCCGGGCAAGCAGAGATTGGCGCCAAGAGGCGGTATCTTGCCGCGGTCGGTCGGGTGCGCTATACTGGCGGCATGTTGCAGAAGCGCCAGAAGGCGGTTATCGCGCTCGCGGCGGGCGGGTTGGCCGCGTTGTGCTGGGGTGTCGGGCCGGGGCGGCCGGAGCCGTTGGCGCTGCCGGCGGGCCCGCCGCGGCCGGCGGCGGAAGCGCTGTCCGGGCCGCCGGGATACCGGTTGGCGCACCGGTGGGCCGGTGCGCCGGCCGTGGGCGCCGTGCCGGCGGCGGACGCGCCGCCGGCTGCGGACCTGAGCGCCTTCGAGCCCCGGCGCGGGGCGGGCGGGTTCCTGAGTCCGCCCCCGCCGGCGTCGCTCGTGCTGGCCGTGCCGCGCGGGGCCGGGGCGGAGTCCGGCGGGCAGGACGCCGCGGCGCTGCACGCCCGGGGTTGGCTCGGCGAAGCCGTTCGCGACACGGCGCCGGCAACGGCCGACGCCGCGGCAGGGCTGCGGGAACGGCGGCGCCTGTGGCAAGCGTGGGACCTGGGGGCAGCCGGAGAACGGGAACCCTTTACGCCGGAAAGCCTGTTGGAGGAGGCCATTCCCGAGGCCCGCTTGTGGGGCCTGGGCGATGGCGAGTGAGCGGAAGCGTTTGCGTGTCAGTGCAGCGTGACGCCGCCGGAGCCGGCGGTAATGCGGCCGATGAGCCGGGCCGAGGGAACGCGCCGCCGGACCCGGGTCGCGTCGGCGGGACGCACGACCAGGACGAACCCGATTCCCATATTGAAGACGCGGTACATCTCGTCGGCCGCGATACGGCCCCGGTCCCGGATAAAGCGGAAGACGGGCGGGACGCGCCAGGCGGAACGGTCGATAACGGCGGCCGTGCCGCCGGGCAGGATGCGCGCGATGTTGTCCGGAAACCCGCCGCCGGTAATATGGGCCATGCCGCGCACCGCGCGGTCCCCGAGCAGCGGAGCGACCGGCTTGAGATAACTGCGGTGCACGGCCAGCAGCACGTCGGCCACGCGGCGGCGCGTGCCCGGGAAACGGTCCGAGACGTCGAGGCCGGCCTGATCGAAAACGACCCGCCGCGCCAGCGAATAGCCGTTGGTGTGCAGTCCCGAGGAGGGCAGTCCGAGGATGACGTCGCCGGGGCGGATGGAGGCGCCGGTAACGAGATCGCGGCGGCGCACGGTCCCGACGATCGTGCCGACCAGGTCATACTCGCCGCGCGGGTAAAGTCCCGGCATTTCCGCCGTTTCGCCACCGAGCAGCGCGCAGCCGTTGGCGCGGCAGGCGCGGCACAGGCCGGTAACGATGTCCCGGAACACGGGCCCCTCGAGACGGGCCGTGCCGAGGTAGTCCAGGAAGAAGAGCGGCCGGGCGCCCTGCACGAGGATGTCGTTGACGCAGTGGTTGACGAGGTCGCGGCCGACCGTGTCGTGCCGGCCGGCCAGGGCGGCGACCTTGAGCTTGGTGCCGACCCCGTCCGTGCTCGCCACCAGCAGGCTGTCCCGGCCCGGCGCGTCGAAGAGGCCGCCGAAGGCGCCGATGTCGCCGCGCACCCCGGCGGTAAAGGTGTTCCGCACGCGCTGTTTGACCGCGCGCAGCACCTGGTTCATGGCGTCGATATCGACGCCGGCCGCGGCGTACGACGAGGTCACGCCAACCCCACTTTCCGGAAAGTCCGGTTCACGTCCCGGAAGTGCACCTGGAGATCGAACACGCGGTCCAGTTCCCCCGGGGTGACGTGCCGCATGATCTCCGCGTCGGCTTCGACGAGGGGGCGGAAAGGGGTCCCGTGCTTCCAGGCCCGCATGGCCTGTTCCTGGACGCGGGCGTAGGCCGTCTCGCGGGACAGGCCCTTGTCGGTCAACAGCAGCAGGAGCTGCTGGGAATGGATCAGGCCGTGCGTCAGGTCCAGGTTGGCGCGCATGCGCCGGGGATACACCTTCAGGCCGCGCACCAGGGCGGCCAGTTTCCTGAGCATGTGGTCCAGGACGATGGTGCTGTCGGGCAGAATGACGCGCTCCACCGAGGAGTGCGAAATGTCGCGCTCGTGCCACAGGGCCACGTTCTCCATGGCGGCCAGCGCGTTGCCGCGCAGCAGGCGGGCCAGGCCGGAGAGCTTTTCGCCCGTGATGGGATTCTTCTTGTGCGGCATGGCCGAAGAGCCTTTCTGGCCGCGGCCGAAGGATTCCTCGACCTCGAGCACCTCCGTTCGCTGCAGGTGACGGAATTCGACGGCCCAGCGCTCCACCGAGGCGCCGACCAGGGCCAGGGCGGTGACGTACTGGGCGTGCCGGTCGCGCTGGAGAATCTGCGTGGAGACGGCCGCGGGCGCGAGTTTGAGCTTGCGGCAAACGTACGCCTCGACCGAGGGATCGAGGTGCGCGTGCGTGCC
>JAFGIZ010000148.1 GCA_016929365.1 Lentisphaerota bacterium | reverse complement strand
GCGGCGGTGGGCGCGCGGCGCGAGAGCAGGCCGGCGGCGGGCATGTGCGCTTCCATGAAGCGCGACGCGGGCAACAGCTCGATGCCGCGCGCCCGGAGCGCCTCGGCGACGGCGCCGAAAATGGTCTCGGCGTTGCGCACGGGCAGACGCTTGAGCAGGGCCAGCATGGCGGTGTCCATGCGGACGTTGTAGAGGCGGGTGGGGGTGATCTGGCCGGCCATGACCGCGTGCCGCGCGCCGCTCTGCTCCAGCGCGTCGAGCATGGCGGCGAGCCGGCCCAGCCGGATCCAGCGGACCGTGTCCACCGCGCGCGCGATGGCGCGGTCGGTCTCCCCGCGGAAGGCCACGGCAAAGAGCCGCGTGACGCCCTGGCGGCGGGCGGACTCGGCCAGCAGCCGGGGATACACGCCGTTGCCGGCGATGATGGCGAGCGTGCGGGGGACTTCGGGCTTCACGCGGTCAATCTAGCGCAAGCCGGAACGTGGAGACAAGGCCGCAGTCATGCATCCGGGGACGCCCCGGCACGCTGCCGCGTGACGCATACTTGCCAAAGAAAAGGGCGCGCCGAAGCGCGCCCTTTCATGGTTGCAAGTCAATGCGATGGTACGCACTGATCTGTGCGGCTACCAGCGGTCCCGCCGGCCTCCGCCGCCACGCTTGCCGCCGCCGCCGCCGCCGGCACCGCCGCGCGGCTTGGGCTGGGATTCATTGACGCGCAGGTTGCGCCCCATGAAATCCTGGTCATTCGTAGCTTGAATGGCGGCTTCCGCCTGGGCTTTGTCCGGCATCTCAACGAACCCGAACCCTTTGGACTCGCCCGAGAACTTGTCCACGATCACGCGGGCCGATGTGACGGTCCCGTGCTGCGCGAAGAGTTCCTGGAGCTTCTGATCGTCTACCTGATACGGTAGATTTCCAACATAGATATCCATGCAGATATCTCCCTGTCCGTGTCATCTGTATCTGTCTTCCAATGCTGCACCATGACACGGTGTGCGGATCGGAGTCGGCCTGAAGTGGCCAATCGGGGCGAACTATGCAGGCGGGACGCAGGGAATGCAAGCACGCATTTCATCTTTTTTTTCGCCTGTCTGCCTGCGGTCCCGGCGCGCTTGCCGGGGGGCCGGGGCGCCCTGTTTCCCCGCCAATCGGCCGGAAACGCTTTCCTCCCGGCCCCGCACGCCGCCGGGGGGGCCGGATTTTATGCTCGAATTCGCTCAGCGGGGGCGCTACAAGACCGGAGGAAATGAGCCTGTTGTTGCATCTTAAGGGGCGGAGCCTGCTGACGCTGAACGACCTGTCGGACGCCGAGCTGGCGGCGCTGGTCGAACGGGCCCAGGAGCTGAAGGCCGAACGGCGGACGGGCCGCCGCGGCAACCGGCTGGCACACCGGCACCTGGCGCTGCTGTTCGAGAAACATTCCACGCGCACACGCTGCGCCGCGGCGGTGGCGGCGGCGGACGAAGGCGGGTGCACGGAATACCTCGGCGCGCAGGACAGCCACCTGGGCGGGAAAGAGTCGGTGGCCGATACCGCGCGCGTACTGGGCCGGCTGTTCGACGGCATCCTGTTCCGCGGGTACGCGCACGCAACGGTCGAGCAGCTCGCGCGGCACGCGGGCGTGCCGGTGTGGAACGGGCTGACCGACGCGGCGCATCCGACCCAGGCGCTGGCCGACCTGCTCACGATCCGGGAGGTGTTCGGAGCGCTCAAGGGCCTGACGCTGGCGTATTGCGGAGACGGCCGCAACAACGTGGCCTATTCGCTGATGCTCGCGGCGGCCAAGACGGGCATGCATTTCGTGGATTGCACCCCGCCCGCGCTGGCCCCGGCGGAAGACCGGGTCGCGGCGGCGCGGGACATCGCCGGAGGCAACGGGGGCAGCGTGCGGGTCGTGGCGGACCCGCGCGAAGGCGTGGCGCAGGCGAACGTGGTGTACACGGACGTCTGGGCGTCCATGGGCGAAGAAGACGCCTTCGAGGAACGGGTCCGGCTGCTGGCGCCGTACCGGGTGGACATGGCGTTGATGCAGGCCACGGGCGGCCTGGACGGCGGCCGTGCCATCTTCCTCCACTGCCTGCCTGCGCTGCACGACAGGAACACCGCGGTGACGCGGGAGCGCGGAGCGCTGGAGGTGACCGACGACGTATTCGAGGCGCCCTTCTCGCGGGTGTTCGAACAGGCCGAGAACCGGCTGCATACCATGAAGGCCCTGTTCCTGGCGACGCTGGGGAGCCAGCCATGAGCCTGGGCCGGATCGGTTGGGACGCGTTCCAGGCCCTGAGCCTGGAGGACAAGGGACCGCAGCTGCAGGAAGACGGCCGCCTGTTCCACATTCTGTTCGCGCAGCAGTTCGACCGCGCCTCGCTGGATGCGCTGGGGCGGCTGGCCACCCGGATACGCTTTATCGCCAAGAGCAAGGCGGGCATGACGTTTTTGCAGGGCCTGCTGGACCACCGGCGGGCGATGCTGTATTTCACGCAGCCCAGCACGCGGACGTTCCTGTCGTTCTGCGCGGCCTGCGAGATCCTGGGCATGAAGCTGGGCGAGGTGCGCGACACGTCGACCTCCAGCGAGTTCAAGGGCGAATCGCACGAAGATTCCGTGCGCACCTTCAGCTCCTATTTCGACCTGATCATCATGCGCAGCCACGTCGGCGGGCTGGCCGAGCGCATGGCCTGGGTGCTGTCGCACTCCGAACGTCCGGTTCCGATCGTCAACGCCGGCTCGGGCCGGGACCAGCATCCGACCCAGGCGCTGCTGGACATCTACACGCTGCAGCGCAGTTTCGAGGACCGCGGCGGGATCGACGGCAAGACGGTGGTGTTTGTGGGCGACCTGGCGCGCGGCCGCACGGTGCGCTCGCTGGCGGTCCTGTTGACCCGCTACGAAGGGGTCCGGCAGTGCTTCGTAGCGCCCCCGCCCCTGCGGATCGGGGACGACGTGCTGGCGATGCTCGACGCGGCGGGCTGCGAATACGAGGTCACGACCGAATTCAAGCCGATGATTCCCCGGGCCGACGCGATCTACATGACGCGCGTGCAGGACGAGTGGGACCAGGTCAAGGGGGAAAGCGCGGACATCGACACGTCGGCTTATGCCTTTACGGCGGAGGACCTGGAGCGGCTGCCGCCGCGGGCGGTCCTGATGCATCCGCTCCCGCGGCGGAAAGAGATCGCGCCGGAGGTCGACGGCGACCCGCGGGCGGTGTACTGGCGCCAGATGCGGAACGGCATGTGGATCCGCTGCGCGCTGATCGCCGCGATATTCGGGTGCGCCGGGGCCCTGGGGGAGTACGGGGACGCGGAACCGTGAGCGCCGCTCAAAGGGGCAGCGCGGGCGCCGGGCGGTGTTCCCGGTGGGGCATGCTGGCCGCCGCGGCGGCCGTGCCGATCCTGGGGGGGTGCGCTTCGGTCGGTGTGGACGCCGGGCTGTTTGCCATGCGCGACCGGGACCCCGAGGGGGTGCCCCGGCTTCGCGTGGCCGGGCCCGTGGCCGAGCGGCGGGTGGCCGAAGACGGGCGTAAGTGCAACGCCATTCGGCCGTTCTTCAGCGAACTGCGCCTCCCCGGCGAAGGGCGCCACCGCTACGAGGTGCTCTGGCCGGCAGGGGTCCGTAAGCGCTTTCACGACGACGTCTTCGCGCGGTTTCTGAACGTGTACTACAGCCGGTTCGGCGAGGCGCCGGACGCACGGCACCGGTTCGTGATCTTTCCGGTTTTCTTCAACGGGCGCGACAAGCACGAGGAGCGCTACACGGCGGTCTTCCCGCTGGGAGGGCGGATCCACGAGTACCTCGGCCAGGACCGGCTGGGTTTCGTGCTGTTCCCGCTCTACGGGTTCAGCGCGGTGGACGAAGTCCGGACGCACCACGTGCTCTGGCCGGTTTTTTCGCGCACCACCGGGGAGGGCGTGCGGCGTTTCCGGGTGTTTCCGCTTTACGGCGAGTCGGAGCGCGAGGGGCGGTGGGAGAAGCGGTTTGTCCTCTGGCCGCTCTGGACCTCGGCGCGGTATCCCGGCGCGGAGCAGGGAGGCGGGGGGTTCCTGCTCTTTCCGCTGTACGGGCAGGCCCGGGTCGGGCCGAAGGCCGCCTGGACCGTGCTGCCGCCGCTGTTCCGGTATGCCACGGGTCCGGCACAGCGGGACCTGCAATGTCCCTGGCCGTTTATCCAGTGGGCGTCCGGCGAGGTGGAGAAGCTTTATATCTGGCCGTTGTGGGGGCGGCGGGAGCATGAGAGCCTGCGGACGGCGTTCGCGCTCTGGCCGATCGGGCACCGGCAGCGCATCGCGCGGCCCGGCTACGTCCTGCAGCGCACGATGGTCTTGCCCGTGTTCTACAGCGAAACCCGGACCGCGCGCGCGGCGGCCCGGGAAGGCGAAGGCGCCGGAGCCGAGCCCGCGACGGCAGGCCGGACGACGGCCCGTTACTGGAAGGTCTGGCCGCTGGCCGCGTACCGGCGCGAGGGCGAAACGGTCCGCTTCCGGGTCCTGGCGCTCTGGCCGCTCAAGCACAGCCCGCCGATCGAGCGCAATTATGCGCCCTTCTGGTCGCTCTACACGCATACCCGCACGGCCGATGTCGTGGAAGACGAGGTGCTGTGGGGGTTGTGGCGGCGCCGGCGCGAGGGATTGCAGTCCCGCACACGCGTGCTATACTTCTTCACGTTCGGCTCCCGCACTGCAGCCGAAAGCGGAGAGAAAACGTCCCCATGATCTCGCACGAACCTGAATATTTTCCTCCGCCGCGCAATCTGCTGGGGCGGATCGGTCGGAAGTTTCTGTTCTTCTGCCGGGCCGCGGGCCAGGCCGGCCTGCTGCTGGGGCAGGCCGCCGCCGCGCTGCGCTTTATCTGGACCCGGCGGGCCCGCCGCGAGACAGTGATCCAGATGTATGTCATGGGCATCCGCAGTCTGGGTGTGATCACCATTGTCGCGGTCTTTACGGGCATGATCCTGGCGCTGCAGACCGGTATCGAACTGCGGCGCTTCAACCAGGAGGTCAATATCGGGACGGCGGTCATGGTCTCCATGCTGCGGGAAATGGGGCCGTTCATGACCGGCTTGATCCTGGCGGCCTGCGTGGGCTCGGCCATGGCGGCGCAGATCGGCACCATGACCGTGTCCGAGGAGATTTCGGCCCTGGAGATCATGTCCATTGACCCCGTTCGCTTCCTGGTCATGCCGCGCCTGGCGGCGATGGCCGTGATGACACCGCTCCTGGCCTTCTATACCTGCATTATGGGTGTGATCGGCGGCGGGGTCGTGGGGCTCACCCAGCTCGGCGTATCCTGGGCGGCCTATATCGATAACGCGACACGTTATGCCGAAGTGAAAGACCTCTATGTGGGGCTGTTCAAGGCCTTCCTGTTCGGGATCATCATTACGGTGGTGTCCTGCCATGAAGGGTTTTCCGCGGAGCAGGGGGCCGTGGGCGTCGGGCGGGCGACCCGGCAGTCGGTAATCGAATCCTTCCTCCTGATCCTGGTCGTCGGGTATTTCGTGACGCGGTTGTTCTACATCACATGATTCGATTCGAACAGGTTACGAAAGTTCTGGGCGGCAAGACCGTGCTCGACGGGCTCAGCTTCGAAGTCGAGCGGGGCGAAACCTTTGTCATCGTCGGCCCCTCGGGCGTGGGCAAGAGCGTGACGCTCAAGCACATGGTGCGCCTGCTGACACCGGATGAGGGCGACGTGAAAATCGACGGCGAATCCATCAGCCAGGCCACCGGGGAGGCGCTGGCGCGTGCCCGTTCCCGTTTCGGCTACCTGTTCCAGGGCGGCGCGCTGCTGGCGTGGCTCAGCGTGGCGGAAAACGTGGCGCTGCCGCTGCGCGAGAACACGGACATGGAAGAGGACGCCATCGAGCAGAAGGTCAACGAGGTGCTGCGGCGGGTCGGGCTCGAGGACGCGGGCGACCGGCTGCCCGAGGCCATCTCGGGCGGGATGCGCAAACGGGCCGGGCTGGCGCGGGCGATCGTCCATGAGCCCGAAATCATCCTCTACGACGAACCGACGTCCGGTCTCGACCCGGTTACGGCAAGGACCATCGACCGCTTGATCAAGAAAATGCAGGGAGAGCTCGGGATCACGAGCGTGGTCGTGACGCACGACCTCCACAGCGCGCTGTCCATCGGGTCGCGGATTGCCATGCTGCACGAAGGGACGTTCGTGGAGTTGATCGATCCGGCAGGCTTTATCGGTTCGGCGAACGAAGAAGTGCGGAAATTCCTGGAATCGCAGTACATCACGCGCGAAGGGTCGTGGGAGAAGTGAGGTGGCGCTATGAATAAGGACTGGATGGCAAGAGAACTGACCATGGAGGTCGTGGTCGGCGTGTTTATCGTGATGGTTTTTCTGGGAATGGGATACTTTACGATCATTCTTTCCCGGGAGACGTGGTTCGGGACCAAGGAACGCGTCGAAGTCGTTTTCGACAACGTGATGGGCTTGCGGGAAGGCGACAGCGTCGTGGCGCGCGGCATGCCGGTGGGGAAGGTGGAGCACCTGGCCCTGGGCAACAGCGGGGTGCGGGTTACCGCCCAGCTCGATCAGCCGTTGAACATACGCGAAGATTACCGCATCACGATCGAGGCCACGTCGATCCTGGGCGGCCGCCACATGGAGATCGACGAAGGGTCGCCGGACGCCGCCCTGGCGCAGGGCGACGGCGCCTACCGGGGATCCACGCCGTACGACCTCATGAAGGACGCCGCGGAGGTCATGAACGCCCTCAGGAAGGGACTGGTCGAGAACGGCGCCATCGAACATCTGCAGCAGGCGGCCTCGGACCTGCAGGCCGTGATCGCGCGCATCAACGCGGGCAAGGGGACCCTGGGCAAACTGATGTCCGAAGACGATTCCCTGTACGAGAACCTCTCGGCCGGCGTGGCTTCGATGCGGAAGATCGCGGAGCGGCTCGAATCCGGTCAGGGGACGCTGGGCAAACTGATGTCCGAAGACGATACGGTGTACGAAGATATGTCGGCGGCCGTGGCGTCGCTGCGCACGGTGGCGGAGCGGCTGGAGCGGGGCGAGGGCATGCTCGGCAAGCTGACGCAGGAGGACGGACTCTATGCCGAGATCGAAGCAACGGTCAAGGAAGTGCGCGCCTCGATGGACGACATGCGCGAGATGTCGCCGGTGGTTACCTTTACGAGCATCTTTTTCGGGGCCTTTTAGCGCCCGTACGGCCGGAGGCACTCGCGTGCCGGAATTACCTGCTTGCTTACGCCGCCGCCGCGCGATAACGTAGGAGCGTGCAGAAGAAGCACAAACAGCGCATGGTGCCGGTCCTGGCGGCGACGTTGTGCATGGGCACGGCGGTCAGCGCCGGAGACGGCTCGGGCGAGCCGGGATTCGTGCCGCCGCCGGCCGGCCGCAAGCTGCCGTCGGCTCCGCCGCGTACGGTTTCATCGGCCGAGACGCTCAACGCCTGCTGCTGCTGTCCGGTCGCGCCCATGTCACGGACCGAGGCCAAGAAGCCGCCCCAGCCCCCCGTGGCGGTGACCAAGCTCAAGCACTGAACGGGAACCCTTGCCTTTGCGTCCGCGCTTTCACCGGTTCGCGACGGCGCTGCTTGCCGCGGCGTGCATGGCGACGGTGTCCTGCGACCGGGTTCCGCGGGCGGGCGGGACGGACGCGCCCGACGATCCGGATCCTTGCGCGATCGCGGCGGGGCGCGCCTTTCTCAAGGGCTACGCCGGCGACTGGCGGCAGGACACGGACCAGAAGCGCGGCCAACCCCCGCCGCCGGTGCAGAAACCGTATCCCCCCGACGCCGCGATCATCGAGCTGGCGCATCCCGACGCTCTCAACCTGGGCCGCCTGCCGCTGGCGGATGCCATCAACCGGAGGCGCAGCCGCCGCGAGTACACGGCCGAGCCGCTGACCCGCGGGGAGCTGAGTTTCCTGTTGTGGTGCACGCAGGGCGTGGAGCGGACGGTCAAAAACGCCCGGGGCCGGGCGATTCAGACCTACCGCACGGTGCCCTCGGGCGGCGCGCGGCATCCTTTCGAGACCTACCTGCTGGTGCACCGCGTCGCCGGGCTGGAGCCGGGGATCTACCGCTACCTGGCCCTCGAGCATGCGCTCCTGTCCGTGGGAACGGTGCCGGACCTGCCGGAAGCGGCAACGCGCGCCTGCTACGGTCAGGCGTTCGTGGGCGAAGCGGCCGTGGTGTTCGTCTGGGCGGCCGTGCCGTACCGGACGGAATGGCGTTACGGGTGCATCGCGCACCGGATGATCGCGATGGAAGCGGGCCATATCTGCCAGAATCTCTACCTGGCGGCCGAGGCGATCGGGGCGGGCGCGTGCGCGGTGCTCGGGTACGATCAGCGCTCGCTGGACGGGCTGCTCGGGCTCGACGGGCGGAATGAATTCGCGGTCTACCTGGCGCCCGTGGGCCGGGTCGGGGAGCGGAACTGAGGAGCGGCGGTGACGGGGAACGCGGAGCGCGACCGGTTTGTCTGGGCGGATCTCGATCGGCTCCGGGCCGAGATCCGGCGCATGGCGCTGGACATTCCGCTGGCGGACGACCTGTCCGTACTGGGGGAGCCGGTCGCGGTGGCGGGCCGGACGGCGCCGAACCGGCTGTGCGCGTGCGGGGAGGCGGGCTGCGACGCCGCCGGGAACGGCGCGCCGGGGCCGCTGACCGTGCGGCGTTACACGCGCTTTGCGCGGGGTGGGTTCGGCGTGATCCGGATCGAGCCCACGGCGCTCCGGGCGGAACCCGGGGCGGGCCCGCCGGCGTTATGCCTGACCCCGGCCACGGCGGACGCGTTCGCGGCGCTGGCCCGGGCCGTACGCGCCGCGGCGCGCGAAGCCTGCGGCCGGGACGTCGTGCTCCTGCTGGGGCTGGCGGACCCGGCGGACGCGGCGGAGGCGGAGCGGCTGGCCGTGCCGGCGGGGTTCGACGGCGTGGACGCCGCGCATCCGGAGCGCGGCGAGGCGTCGGCGTATCCGCCGGCTGACGTGCAGCGGGCGCTGCAGGCGGCGCGCGAAAAGCGGCGCGCCGGCGCAACCGGACCGGTCATGGCGCGCGGCTTCACGCCGCTGCGCCACCTGGCGCCCCATGCGGCGGCGGGGGCGGTGGCGGAGGGCGTGTGCGACCTCGCGGGGTTTGGGCGGGCCGCACTGGCGTATCCCGGCCTGGCGCGGGACGTTCTCGAACGCGGCGCCCTGGACCCGCTGCGCTGCTGCCGCGCATGCGGCGCCTGCGACCGGCTGCGGCGGGCGGGGGAACCGGCCGGATGCGTCTTGACGGACGCGGAGGTATACGGGTCCGTTTACGCGCGGATGCATCGCTTTTCGGACGCGCGTTTGCGGACGGAAGCGGGCCGGTGCCGCGTCTGCGCGGCGCCCCCGTGCCGCGCGGCCTGTCCGGCGGGCATTGACGTGCCCGCTTTCGTAAGCGCTTTCGCGGAAGGCGACGTCGGGCGCGCCTATGCCGTCCTGCGCCGCGCCAATCCCCTGCCCGAGATGTGTTCGCACCTCTGTCCGGTCGGGCTGCAGTGCGAAGGGGCCTGCGTGGAAACCGTGCTGAACGGACGGCCGGTCCCGGTTCGCGACATCCAGGCGGCGGTCTGCCGCGCGGCGCGGCGCGAAGGCCTGGTGCGGCCGGCGGCGGTGCCGCGTGCGCCGGCGGGACGCCCGGTGGCGGTGGTCGGCGGCGGGCCCGCGGGCATCGCCTGCGCGGCGGCCCTGGTCGGGCGCGGCCGGCGGGTCGTCCTGCTGGAAGGCGGGGACCGGCTGGGCGGGACGCCGGAGCGGGTCATTCCCGCCGTGCGGCTGCCGGACGTGCAGCCGGAGATCGAGAACCTGCTGGGGGCCGCCCGCGAGGCGGGCGCGCTGGAGGTCCGCTGGGGACAGACCCTGGGGCGCACGGTGCGGCTGGAGACGCTGCGCCGGGAGTTTGCGGCGGTCGTGCTGGCCTGCGGGGTGTGGCAGGAACGCGCGTTGGGGCCGGCGGCGGGCGCGGTCGATGCGCTCACGTTCCTGGAAGAGGCGAAGCGCGGGGTGCGCACATCGGTTCCCGCCCGCGTGGTGATCCTGGCCGGCGGCGACTGCGCGATGGACGCGGCCAGGACGGCGCGCGCCCTCGGCGCCGCCGACGTGTTCGTGCTGTACGCCGGGACAACGGCCGACCTGCACTGGCACGGTGCGGCCGAAGAGTTTCGGTCAACGGGCCTGCACCTGCTGACGCTGACCGAGCCGCTGGGCTACGTAACCGACGCGGCGGGCCGCCTGCAGGGGGTGCGGATCTGCCGTACCCTGCCCGGGTCGGCGGAGGCGGGCGGAACGCGGCCCTGCGCGCGGGTTCCGGACGGCGAGAGCGTGCTGGCGGCGGGGCTGGCGGTCGAAGCGATGGGCCTGGAAGTGGACCCCGCGCTGCGCGCCGCGCTGCCCGGCGTGGCCTTCGACGCGCGGGGCCGGGTGGCCGTGGCGGGTGACGGCTCCGGCCGGACGTCGCTGGACGGCGTTTACGCGGTGGGCGGCCTGGTGAACGGCGGCGCCTCGGTCGTGCAATGTATTGCCGAAGGCCTGCGCGCGGCGGAGGCCGTGACCTGACCGGAACGGCGGTCCGGGCGCGGGGCCCATTTTTACCCGTGCGGAACGTCCGGGCATTCCGTTATACAAACGCCTATGCGACTCGAAAGCTGCCCCAAGGTGACCTGCGGCCGTTGCGAACGTCCGGAACGGACGGTGGCGCGGCTTGAGGCGGCGCTGCAAGCGCGCCACGCGTACCGGCTGATCGAAGAAAAAGTGGCCGAATGCCTGCACTGGTCGGTTCTGTTCGTGGATGCGCTCGGCTTTCGCTCGATGGGCAAGGGGATCAGCGCTGTACTGAGCCGGGCCGGCGCGCTGGCGGAAGCGGCGGAGTGGCTGACCTGCCGCGAGACGGCCGCGCTGCCCGGCTGCGTGGAGGCGCACCAGGACGAGCTTGACCGCCCGCTGCGCATCGAGGACCTGCTCGCGCACGTTTCCACGGCCACGGGGCCCGTGCTGGAGCGGATCAAGCGTACGTCTTGCGCCCGCGTGTGGGCGGAAGGGGAATCCCTGCTGGACGGACGCCGGTACCGGGTGCCGGTCGAATTCGTGCGCCGCATCGGCGGGCCCAACGGCAGGGCGGCGGGCAACCGTATCGAGGAGGCGCTCGTGCATGCGTTGAACGAGGTGTTCGAGCGCCGCGCGCAGATTACGGTTCTGAAAAACCGGATGGTCGTGCCGACGATCGACCCGGCGTCCGTCACGCATCCGGTCATTCGCGAACAGATGGATTTCTTGAGCGCCCGGGGTATCGACATGGTGATCAAGGACCTGTCTTTCGGCGGCGTGCTGCCCTGCGTGGGGGTGTATTTCTTCGATCCGCACGTGCCGGAAACGTACCAGTTCCATCATTTTTTCAAGGTCGGCGCCTCGTGCGACCGGGAATACGCGCTCATGCGCGCCTTTACGGAATACGTGCAGGGCCGCCGGCTGGACGAGTTCATCGACGGGTCCGCGGCGGAGCAGGCGCGGATCCTGCAGCACGATTTCCGGGCGCTGCGCTGTATGCCGGACGACGGCGACAACTTCCTGTCGGCCTTTCTGTTCGGTTTCGTGCCCTGCCGCGACGCGGCGTTTCTAAGAGACGGGGACGTGAAACCGTTCGATACGGGGACGCGCTATACCGATTGCCTGGACGATATCGAGCAGGCGAAGGCCGTCTGCCGGGCCTTGGGCAAGGACTGCGTCGCGGTGGACTTGACGGATCCCGGCATCGGGTTTCCGGTGGTGCACGTGGTCGTTCCGGGGTATTCTGACGTGTTGCCGTTTCATCCGGCGCGCAGCCGGGTCCTGTTCCAGGAGGTGGCGCGGAAGGAGGTATTGGACGGGTATGAAGACTAGACCGGGAATCTCGATCCTGGCGGCGGGCGTGCTGGCGGCGGGCGCGCGGCCCGGCGCGGGGCAGAACGAGCGCTGGAACGCGACCCCGAACGACGTCAACAATCTGCTCAAGGAAATGCAGCAGATGACCGGCGCCCAGTACGTGATGGAAATCAAGACCGTCGGCGAGCTGGACACGAACCCGGAACACAACCCGGTCGTCTACTACAGCGGGCACTATAATTTTGAATTCACGGACCGGGAGCGCGCCAGGCTGCGCGAGTACATGCTGGCGGGGGGCATGATGGTGTTTAACACGGGCCTGGGGTCGGCGCCTTTTTACCGGTCGGCCCGGCGCGAGCTGGCCCTCATCTTTCCGGAGGCGCCGCTGCAACGGTTGAGTTCCGACCATCCGATTTTTCACGCCTATTACGACGTGGACCGGGTGGAATACAGTCCGGGAGTCTACGAGACGGGGTTCAAGGGAAACGAACCGTGGATGGACGGGGTGACGATCGCCTGCCGTACCCTGGCGGTCATCTCGCGGTTCGGGCTGGCCGTGGGCTGGGACGGGGGCGAGGTCAAGCCGGAGTACGCGGCGTACATGCCCGATTCGGCGCGCCGGCTCGGGGTCAACCTGATTGCCTATGCCACGGCGATGCGCGCCTGGGCCAAGAACGCGGCGCAGGCCATGGAGTTCGTCGACGCGGAGCGGGCGGATGCCGGAACGCTGGCGCTGGTGCAGGTGATGTACGACGGCGAATGGAAGACGCGGCACACGGGGTTGTCCGTGCTGCTGCAGACGTTCAACCGCAAGACCGGCATTCCGGTCCGGTTCGAGCTGAAAGAGTTGCCCCTGACCGATCCGGGCCTGTTCAACGCGCCGCTGTTGTACATGACGGGGCACGAATACTTCGAGCTGAGCGAGGAGGAGCTGGTCACGCTGCGCACGTACCTGTTGCGGGGCGGTTTTCTGTTCGGCGAAGCCTGCTGCGGGCGCAAGGGGTTCGACCGCGCGTTCCGGCTGATGCTCCGGCGCGTGCTGCCGGGCCGGGCGCTGACGGACATTCCGCCGGGCGGCGCGCTGTTCCAGGTGCCGAACGACGTGCGGGCGCTCGCCGTAACGCCGCTCCTGGCGGCGGACGCGGGCCGGGCGGCGATTCCGCCGCGGCTGGAAGGCGTGGAGATCGAAGGGCATTACGCGGTGATCTACAGTCCGCTGGGCCTGGCCGGGGGCTGGGAGATGAGCCAGAGCCCCTATGCACGGGGCTACGAAACGGCGGGCGCCCTGAAACTGGGCCAGAATATATTGATGTACGCGGTGACGCAATGAAGCGGGAACGCATGCCGGGAGCGAAGTGCGCGGCGGCGGCGGTCGTGCTGACGGCGGCCCTGGCGGCCTCTGCGCGGGGCAAAACCCTGAACGGGAATGATTTTGCGCTGTACTACAGCGAGGCGCGGACGGACGCGGAGCGGACGGCGCTGCTGCAAGACGCCCTGGGCCACTCGCTTTTCTTCCGGTACCTCCGGATCCGTTCGCTGGAGGAAGGGGAGCGGGACGGTCGTCCGTACGCGGCGCTCGAGACGGTGGAGCCGGCCTCGCTGATGCGGGTACGCTTCACGGTGCGGAAGGGCGCTTCGCTGGAGAAGCTGAGCGCGGCGCCCGCGTCGCGGCCCGGCGATGCCGTGGCGGTAACGGGACGCCTCAAGAACGTCAGCCGGGACGAAGCACGGATTGACCTGGATCCCGTCATCGTGCGGCACAAGGACCGCCTGGACCCGAAGGTCGGCAAGGAGTTGCTCGCCGAGGTCGATCCGCAGGCGACCTATTACAGCTACACCGGCGGGGGCGAGCCCGTGCGCCTGACGTACCGGGACCGGGACCTGCTCGAGCACAGGGACGAGATCCTGGAGGGCCAGGGTAAACAGGCCTGGGCCGCGTTTCTCCGGCGCGAGCTGGCGAAGCGGGAACGGGAGCGGAGCGCGCCGTGAGCCGGACCGCGGGCATTCTGGCGGTGGGCATTGTCCTGCTGGCCCTGCCGGGGCCGGCGCGTTCGGCCGACGAACAGGGATTGTGGGCGGTGTGGCGGCAGCACCGGGAGAATCCGGGGGCGCATGCGGCCGTGGCGGCCGCCTGCCGCGCGTTCGAAGCGGCCGCGCCGGATGATCCCTTGACGGCCGTGACGCGGGGGATTGCGGCCTGGCATGAATTACAGCAGGGCCGCGACGCGGAGGCGGCGGCGTTGCTGGAGCCGCTGGCGGATATACGGCGCACGCCGCTGGAGGAAGGCGCGTCGGACATCGCGCGCGCCTGGCTGACGCGCCTGGACATGGAGCAGGTCCGGGCCGGGCTGCGGCGGCTGTATGCCGAAAACGTTGCCTTCCCCGAGTCGCTGGACGCCTTGCGCGCCCTGCCGGAGGCGGAGCGGCCGCCGCTGACGGACCGCTGGGGCCAGGCGTGGGGGTACCGGCTGACGGGATTCCGGATGCTGCCGGAGATGCGCGATCAGAAGTACGCGCTCTGGTCCCGGATTCCGGGCCGGGACGCCGGCGGCCTGAAAGAAGCGCTGGCGGTACCGTATGCCGCGGGAATCGAGCTGGAGCCGGGCGCGCCGGTTTCGGCCGGCGCCCGCCCCGTGCTGGCGTTCGAGACGGGTTCCGGCGACGCCGTGCACCTCGCGGTCGGTTCCCGCCACGACGGCATCCTCTTTGCCTACCTCGGCCGCGCCCTGATCGTCCTGGCGAACCGCGAGCATTGGAAGGTGATCCCGCGTTGAAAGCCCAAACCGGAATCGCCGCGTTTCTGACGCCGGAGGCGCGGCACACGCTGGGACGGCTGGTGCTGCAGTCGCGCTACGTGGTGGAAGGGAACCTGGCCGGAGCGCATCGCAGCCCCCTGCGCGGAGCCAGTTCGGAATTCGCCGACCACAAGGCCTATTCCCGGGGCGACGATCTGAAACACATTGACTGGAAGGTGCTGGGGCGGACCGACCGGTATTACGTCAAGCGGTACGAAGACGAGACGAACCTCCGTGTCTACCTCGCGGTGGACCGCAGCCGGTCCATGGCCTATGCCGGCGACGGGATAACGAAGTACGCGTATGCCTGCCGGCTGGCCGCCGCGCTGGGGTACGTTGTGGTCAAGGCGCGCGACTCGGTGGGGCTTTTCCTGCACGCGGACACGATCGATGTGAAAATGGACGCGCGCAATTCGTTCAATCACCTCAACAACCTGCTCACACACCTGCAGGAATATCCGCCGGAAGGGCTGACGGATATTCACGGTACGCTCAACCGGATTGCCGCCTCGATCCGCAAGCGCGCGCTGGTGGTGGTCATCTCCGACCTGTTGGGCGACGAGGAAGCGATTACGCGGGCCTTCTCCCATTTCCGGAAGCAGCACCACGACGTGATTGTCTTCCAGGTGCTCGATCCGATGGAGATGGATTTGTCGCTGCGCCGGAGCTGCTGTTTCGAGGATCTCGAGACGGGCGAGCGGATTACGGCGGACCCGCGCGGACTCGCGGCGGAATACGAACGGGTTTTCGGGGCCTTTCTCGACCGCTACCGCGAAGCCTGCGCCGGGTTGGGCATCGATTACCGCATTGTGCGCACGGACCAGCCCGTGGACACGTTTGTGCGGGCTTACCTCGAGGAACGGCGGCGGTTATCGAAATGAGCGTCCGAGCAGACAGCCGGAGAAGGGGCGGGCGGTGCTTTCCTTCCTGAATCCCTGGTTTCTGGCGGCGGCGGCGGCGGCGGTGGCGCCGCTGATTCTGCACATGATCCAGAGCCGCAAGACCGTGCGCATGCCGTTCAGCACGATCCGGTTTCTCAAACTGGCCGAAAAGCAGTCATCGCACCGCGTGCGCATGGAACAGTTCCTCCTGTGGTTTCTGCGGACGCTCCTGCTCCTGCTGCTGGCCCTGGCGTTTGCCATGCCCGTGCTGCGTGCGGACGGCTGGGGCGGATTCCTGGGGCGCAGCCGCCGGGACGTGGCGGTGGTGCTCGACCGTTCGCTGAGCATGCGGTACCGGGTCGGCGGCACGACGGTCTGGAAGCGCGCGCTGGAGGCGGCCGGGGCGGTGATCGAGGGACTGGGTCCGCAGGACCGGTTCTGCATCTTCGCCGCCGGCGAGGGCGTCGAGCCGGTGATGGAACGGCTCTCGGGCGACAAGGAAACGGCCGCCGAGCGGCTGCGCGCGCTCGAGCCGGGGGTGGCCGGATCGGATTTGTGCGCCGCGGCCGCCGCGGCGGCCGCCGCGCTGGAGCAGGGGGAGCGCGGGCGCGAACGCGAGATTCATATTATAACGGATAACCAGGCGCGGGCCTGGGACGGGTTCGCGCGCGCCGCGGAGCAGGGGGGCGCGGCCGCGGCGTGGGATCCCGCGGAGTTCGGGGACCGGACGGCTTTCTTCGTCACCCTGCTGGGCGCGCCGGATCCGGAAAACACGGCGCCCGCGGATGCGGTAACGGCCCCGGCCGTGGTCATGGCGGAAACCCCGTCGCAGGTTACGGTGCGGCTGGCGCATTCGGGGCCGCCGGCGGATACCGCCGTGACGTTGTACGTGAACGGCCGTGAGGCGGGCCGCCGGGCGGCGCGCACGGACGCGGCGGGAAGGGACGGGATTACCCTGGCCGTGCCGCCGCTGGCGGCAGGCGTGCACACGGCGCGGGTGGAGACGCCGGCAGACAACCTGCCCGATGACAACGCGTTCTATTTCCTGCTCCGGGCGCGGGAGGCGCTGCCGGTGCTGTGCGTGGGCGGCGCGGACGAAACGCGGTTCCTCCGGACGGCGTTGCGCACCGGCGGCCCGGAGGGGGCGGCGATTGCCGTGCGGCGGATCGACGCCGACGCGCTGGGTGCGGAAACGCTCTCCGCGTACGACACGATTTTTCTCTGTAACGCATTGCCGCTGCCGGGCGAAATAATCGCGCAGCTCGAACAGGCCGTGCGGGCCGGTGCGCTGCTGGCGGTGTTCCCGGGGGACCGCGCGGGACCGGATGCCTATGCGCCCTGGACGTGCCTGCCCGGCACGCCCTCGGCCGTGCGCGACGTGCCCCCGCCGGCGCGCAAGCAGGCGCTGTACTGGGAACAGCCGGACCATCCGCTGTTGCGCGGCCTTCGCCGGGGCGGCCTGCCGTCGCTCACGCTGCGGCGCCGCCTGGCCTGGGAGACGTTCCGGGACGGGGCCGAGGTGCTGGTGCGCGCGGGGCCGGTCTATCCGTTCCTGGTTGTCGCGCCCTGCGGCCGCGGCCGGATGCTGACGGCCGCGGTCTCCGCCGACCGGCTGTGGAGCGATTTTCCGCTGAGCCCGTATTATCTTCCCCTGCTGCAGCGGATCGTGGAGTTCGGCGCGGGCGTCGGAACGGCGCCGCCCTATCTCGAAACCGCCGCGAGCCTCGCCCTGAACGAGCACCTGCCCGAAGCCGCGCACGATTCGGTCCTGCGCGGACCGGACGGGCGGCAGATCCCGATCCGCGGCACGGTGGCGGAGGGCAGGACCGTGCTGACCGCCGAGGGGCTGACGGCGCCCGGCATCTACACGCTGGCCGGTCCGGACCGGCCGGATCCGGCCCCGGCGCTTGCGCTCAACGCGCCGCGGGCCGAATCCGATCTGACCCCGCTCGAGCCCGCCGCGGTGCTTCGCCTGCTGGGGGTGTCCCGCCTCGTTCTGGCCGACAGCCTGGAGGCGCTCCGGAAACGGATCGAGGAGCATCGCGTGGGCCGTACCTTCGCGGAGCCGCTCTTGTGGCTGGCGCTGTTCCTGGCCGTGCTCGAGTTCTGTTACGCCAACATTCTGCTGCGGCCCGGGCCGACCCTGTCGGACACCCTGCGGGTCGAGGCGTCGGGCAAGGTGCGGAGCCGGCGTGAGGTTGGCAGGGAGGCGCCGGCATGATTGTGTTCGAACATGCCGTTCCGGCCGCGCTGATCTGGACGGCGGCGGCAGTGGCGGCGGCGGGCTGCGCCTGGACGTTCCGGCGGTACATGCCCCGCCGGCGGGGCGCCTGGGGCATCGCCCTGGCGCGGATCCTGTTCCTGGCCCTGCTGGCGTGGTGCCTGTTTCTGCCCGGGCGGAAAACGGTCCTGACCCGCATGCTGCAGCCGCATTTCGTGGTCATACTGGATACGTCGGAGAGCATGCTGCTCACGCCGCCGGGCGCGGATTCGCCGGCGCGCTGGGAGACGGCCCGGGCGGCCCTCGCCCTGCCCTGGGCGGAGCCGATGGAGGCCGCCTGCACGGTGGATCTGTACACGCTGGACGCGGACGTCAGCCGTACGCTTCCGCGCGACGCGGCAGCCGGCCTGGAGCCGGCCGGCACGGCCACGCGGTTGCGGGCGGGGCTGCGCACCATCGGGACACGCTACGCCGGGCTGAACGTCGCCGGCGCCCTGCTGCTGAGCGACGGGCTGGATACGCGCGAGGCGTTCGACGACTGGGCCGCGGAGGAACGTCCGTTTCCGATCCATACCGTGCGGCTCGAGCCGGAAGCGGTCTGGGAGGCCGAACCGGAGCTGCGCGTGGATACGGTGGATACACCGCGCCGCGTGACGGCGGGGTGGCAAAGCGAGCTGAAAGCCGTGGTTTCCGGCCAGGGCACGGGCGGGCGGGCCGTGACGGTGCGGCTGCGCCGCGACGGCGAACGCCTCGCGGAAACCCCGGTGACGCTGCCCGCCGCCGGCGGCTCGCGGGAGGTGGTTTTCGAGTTGAACCATCCGGAGGTCGGCGTTTTCACCTATCGCGTCTCCGTCCCGGCGCTGCCGGGCGAAGCGCACACCAACGACAACGCCTACGCGGTCACAGTGCAGGTTGTTACCGAGCGCAACCGCCTGCTTTACGTCGAGGGGCCGCCGCGCTGGGAATCGAAGTACCTGACGCGCGCGCTGCGCGCGAACCGGCAGATGACCCCCCTCATTTTCCTGCGCGGGCCGGGCGGGAAGTTCATGACCTTCGGCGAACGCGGCAGTATGACCGCGGACATGCTCGACGCGCAGCTGGCGTATTTCAAGATCGTCGTGCTCGGCGACCTGGACGCCGGCGCGTTGGGCGACGCGCGGGCGCGCAACCTGGTGCGTTTCGTGGAAACCGGCGGCAGCCTGATCCTGCTGGGCGGGCCGGACGCCTGGGGGCCGGACGGGTTTGCCGCGACGCCGCTGCAGGCCCTGCTGCCCGTGCGGCCCGCGGGCGCGCCGGCGGTCGGCGGCGAGTTCCCCGTACACCTGACGGACAGCGGCCGCGCCCACCCGGCGTTTGCCGGCGATGCGGCACTCTGGCAGGATACGCCGCCGGTGCTGTCCGTTTTCCCGGACGCCGCGGTCAAGGCCGGGACGCGGGTGCTGGTCACGGCGGAGACCCCGGACGGCGCCCAGCCGATTATTGTCACCGAGCGCTACGGGCAGGGCCGGGTCGCCGCCGTGCTGACCGATTCGTTGTGGCGCTGGCAGCTCGGCACGGCGCCCGGGCCGGAGCGTCCGTACCAGCGGTTCTGGGACCAGTTGATCGCGTGGATGATTCCCGAAGAACAGGAACGCGAGGGGCCGCGGCTGGACCTGGTGGCGGACCGCGAACAGGTGTTTCTGGGCGAGCCGGTGCTCCTGAGCGCCCGCGCGCGGGACGGGGGGCCCGCCCTTTCGGCCGTGGCGTGCGAGATGACCCGGCCGGACGGGCGCACGGCGCCGTACACGATGGAGGCCCGGGAGATCGGCACCGCCTCGGGTGACGCGTTCGCGGGTTACGAGTTGGCCTTCTCCGCCGAACAGCCGGGCCTGTACACGGCCCGGGCCGCCGCGACGGCCGCCGGCGGAAGGATCGAATCGGACCCGGTCTCGTTCTTCGTCAAACCCTTTACGCCCGAGACCGTGCCGCGTCCGGCCAACGAAACGGTGCTCCGCGCGATTGCGGAAAACAGCGGGGGCGGGTATTATGAAACCCTGGAAGCGTTGAACGACGCCCTGGCGTCGTTGGACACGGCGGGCGTGGAAGAACAGGCCGCGGAGTACCACACTCTGTGGCAGCACGGGCTGACGATCGGGGCGCTGATGGCGCTGTTGATCGCCGGATGGGCCCTGCGGAAAGGCATGAACCTGCCGTGACCCGCGCGGCGCGGCGGAAAGGAAGGACATTGAAAACGGCACGATGGATGCTCTTGGCGGGCCTGCTCGCGTGCGCCGGCTACGCCGGCGACAACCTCTGCGAAAACGGGAGTTTTGACGATCCGTCCGATCCGCTCAAGGCCTGGACGGCGGATTATGGCTGGACGGGCAATACATTCTACGAGGACAATTACCGGCGCGTTTCCGTGGTGCCTCAGGAAGGCGTGAAGCGTAACGTGCTGCTGGTGGACGGACGCGGCACGAAGGATGCGGGAACCAAGGTGGAGAGCCGGCCCATTCCGTTCGACCCCGGGGGGCGGTACCGCTGCACCGTGCAGTTCAAGGGCGGTCCGGCCAGGATGTATTTCGCGGGATACGCATGGAAGCCCGGCGTGCGGCCGACCGAGAAACCGGAGCCCGGGCAGCTGCGGCCGGTTTACAAGAGCAAGGCGGAGATCCAACACTCGCGGTCCTGGCGGACGGTATCCTTCGGGTTCCCGCTGAAGGATCTCTCGGATCTGGGGCGCCGGCACCTGGAACGAGTGCGTTTTATCACCGTGTACATCTGGTCGAACGGCGAAACGTATGTAGACGACGTGGAGGTCGAGCGGCTGAATTGAGGCTATGTCTCCTGAGCGATTAACGGAGCAGCTTGCGCGGCTGGGCGGATGGTTGCGCCGCCGCCGCGCGGGCGACGAGGCGTTGTACGGGCTGGCCGCGCTGATGGCGGGGCTGTGGCTGTTCGGCCTGACGGACCTGCTGCTGCGTCTGGGGCGGGCGGGCCGGGTGGCGACGTGGACCCTGCTGCTCGGCGGGGCGGGCGCCGCGCTGTGGTGGATTCGCCGCACCCTGGCGCACCGCCTGACGCCGCAGGGCGTGGCCGTCACGGTGGAGCGGACGTTCCCGGAGCTGGACAACCGGTTGATCAACCTGCTGCAGTTCGCGGGCGATCCGTCGCGGGACGCGTTCAAACGGGCGTACGTGCGCGAGGGAGTGCCGGGCTGGGAACGGCTCGACCTGCGGCGCATGGCAAACCGGCGGGCGCGCCGCAACGGGCTGATCGCGGTGCTCGCGGGCGCGGCGCTCCTGCTGCTGCCCGCGGCGTTCGGCGGCCGGGCCTGGGCGACGGCGGTCTGGCGCATCGTGAACCCGTTTTCGGACGTGCGGCCGGTCAGCCTGACGCACATCCTGTCCGTGGAGCCGGGCAGCGCAGCGGTGCGGCGGGGCGAGCCGCTGACGCTGCGCTGCACGGTGCGCGGCTTCGCCGGCCATGCCGTGCGCCTCGACATCCGGCCGGCCGACGGGGAGGCGGCCACGTACGCGCTCGGGACGATTGCGGGGTCGGGCGAAGAGACGTTTGCACATGCCGTGCCCCGGGTGACGGGAGATCTGAAATACCGTTTCCGGGCGGGCGACGCACCGTCGCCGGCGTGGTACAGCGTCACCGCGCGGCCGCCGCCCGCCCTGGAGTCGGCGCTCGTGACCGTCCGTCCGCCCGAGCGGTTGGGCGTGGAGCCGCGGGTATTCGACGGCCTGGCCGGGGGGATCACGATTCCGCGGGGATCGGTTGTGACCGTGGACGCGACGGGCAACGTCGCCTTGCGCGCGCTGTCGGTACGGGCGGCCGGCGGCGCGGCGGCCGCGCTGCGGCCGGCGGACACGCCCGCCCGGACATGGCGGGGCACGCTCACGGTGACCGACGGCGCAGCACTGCGCCTGGAAGGGGAGAGCGTGCACGGGGAGCCGCTGCGCGCCGAGATCCCGTACCGCTTATGGACGGAGCCGCCGCCGGAAGACGCGACCGCGGCGGGGGTCCGTGCGCCGGCGGCCGTGCCCGAGCCGGAGGAACGGGAGAATCGGGAGCGGGCCGCCCTGCAGTCGCTGGAGCGCGTGATCGCGTTGCAGCGCGAGAACATCGAGCGGACCCGGAGGGCGCTGAGCCGGCTCCCGGAACCGGAAGCCGAAGTCTGGCGGGAGGCGGCGGCCGCGCAGCGCGGGATACGGGACCTGGCGGGGAGCCTGCTGAACGCGCCGCCCGGGGTGCTGGGCAACATGGCCCCGACGGTCCGGCGCCTGTGCGCGGACGAGATGCCGCAGGCGGCGGCGCTCCTGGCCGGCGTGCCGGAGGCGGCGGAGGCGGCGCGGGCCGCGAGCGGCAGCCGGGCACTGCAGCTCCAGGAAAAAATCCTGCGGCTGCTGACCTTCACGGACGTCGCCGCGGCGCAGGCGGGGGTCGAGCGGCGGGTGGATGCGTTGTCGGCCCTGCTGGACGCCCTCGTGGCGGGCGAGCAGACGGTGGTGCGGGACGCCGCGCGCGCGGCGGAAACGCAAACGGCGCCGGGCGCGCCGCTGGCGGCCCGCCAGGACGACCTGGCGGCGGACCTGACCGACTTCCAGAAGGCCTGCCGCCGGGATGCCGAAACGATCCGGGCCAACGACGAAACCTTTGCCGTGTTGCTGCTCGAAACGGCCGACGCCATTGAGGACCGTAAGATCCGGAACCACATGCTGCTGGCCGCGGAAAAGCTCGACACCGGCGTTCCGGACGCCGCGCTGCCGCACGCGCGGCGGGCGCTGGAGGACCTGGAGACCTTGCGCGCCCGGTTCGATACGGTGCAGGCCTCCGCGGAGGCGGCGAAGGACGAGGCGATGCGGGAGGCCCTGGCCGAGGCGCGCGCTAAACTGGAGAAGATCCGCGAGCTGCACAGCAAGGCGCTGGAAGCCATGGACTCGGTCAGGGAACAGCGCGACGCGGGCAGCGAAGCGGCGGAGGACCTCATGGAAGAGGAATACCGCGAGCTGCTGCGGAATACCCGGGAGGCGATGTTGGAGGTTCCGAAAGACCTGCATATCTTCATGGAGCTGAACGTCGCCAACGAGCTGGTCGAAGACGTGTTTTCGATCTTCCAGGAGATCGAGCAACAGGAAGGATCGGACACGGTTGACGCAGGGGCCGTCAACGAACAGGCCTACAGCAAGGAAGGGATGGAAAACTACCTCGAAGCCATGGAAGAGGCGGAGGGCCGCCTGGACGACATGGAAATGTGGCTGGGCGACAAGCCGGACCGTGACAAGATTACCGGCGAGGCATTCGACCGGGAGGAGCTTCCGGAGGACGGGATCGCCCTGGGCGCGCTGGGCACGGAGGTGGAAGACCTGATCAGCGATCTGCTGGAGGAATCGGAGGAGCTGGGCGAGGACGCGGGCGACAGCGCGATGAATTTCAACGTGCCCGACTGGGAGGCCGGCTGGGAGGTGGCCGAGGGCGAGACGGTGACGTACAGCGCCAAGGGCAAGTCCGGCAACGAACGCCCGGACCACAAGGAGCAGGCCGGCCGGTCGAACGTCGGGCGCCAGGGCATGGCCTCGGGCGAAACGGCCGCGGGGTCGGGGACCATCCAGGAGGGCGACGAAAACGTGGAAGCGCGCCGGACGCAGGATCCCACCCAGGACGGCCAGGTGGACGCGGAGGGCGAGGCCGACACCCGGGCCACCGGGGGCGGCAAGCTGGGAACGGGCAAGGCCGACGACGTGGGCATGGGCGGCGGTACGCGCCGGATGGATGCGACGGAAGCCGGTTCGCGGGAGGGCATGGAGGCGCTCATGGCGAAGCGGGCCGACACCGTGTACGCGCGGGCGTCGCTGCAGAATGTGCGGGCCGATTCGCTCAAGGCCGCCGCGCATCATCTGCGGCAGGCGAATGACGCGCTGGCGCAGGGCCGGATCGAACAGGTGCGCGAGCACCGCAAGCAGGCGCTGGCGGCCTTGAGACGGGCGGAGACGGAGCTGACGGCCGGGACGGCCGGCGCGCTGGGCGGACAGACGGCGCCGGTGCTCGACGACGTGATGGCCGGCGGCCCCGAGGAAGCGCCGCCGGAATACCGGGAACGGGTCGCGGAGTATTACAAGGCGTTGCATGAAGCATTGTAAGCGGCACATCAACCGCGGACGGGGAACGGGTCGCCTGGCGTGCGCGGCGCTGGCGTCGCTCCTGGCTGCGCGGGCCGGGTTCGCGGCGGATGTCCCGGCCGGCTGGCAGGTGCGGGAGGCGCCGGTCCGGTTCAGGGTGTCGCTGCGGGACCGGCCGACGCACGCCAGCGCGGGCTACGTGTTGCAGCTCCCCGACGGCGGCCTGCTGCCCGGTCCCTATCCGCGGCCGAGCGTCAGGGCGGCAGACGGGGTGGCGTTGCGGAGCGCGGTGTTGTGGCAGAACCCGGAGACGGGCTTCAGCCTGGTCTTTGCCGCCCCGGAGAGCGGCGGTGCCGTGACGATTTACGTCGAGCCGGTCCAGCGGCCGGAAACGTGGGATCCCGCTTCGGGCCTGACGCCCAGCCCGCTCCTGTGCGCCGATCCGGAGGGCGACGACCTGGGCGACGCGCGCCGGCTCGGCCGGCTGGGGCGGGTGGGGGACACGGTGCATTACCAGCCCCGGGCGGGTATTCCCAAGGCGCCGCTGTGCATCCAGGGCGATCTGTCGGGGCGTCCGCCGCCGACCGCGTTTTATCTGCTGGCCTATCTCGTGACGGACGATCCGGGCCGGACGTGGGTGGCGCCGTTCACCCTCAAGGGTGTGAGCGAGGTGCGGATCGACGGCGACACAATCCGGCCGCGCAAGCGGATCGACAAGTGGGGCGGCACGGGCGACTGGGCGGACCTGGGCCGCGGGCTGCACCGGCTGGAGGTATTCGCCGCGTTCGCCCGGGAAGAGGATTACAGCGAGGGCCGCGGCGTGATGTGGCTGACGTGGGCGCCGCCGAATGCGTCGCTGGAGGAGCTGGGCGGCGTGCGATCGAAGGAGCTGCCCTATGCCGGCACCTCGATGTGGGCCAGCCGGGTGGTCGCGAAGGATGAAATCGTGCGCTCGGGCTCCTGCCGCGTGGAGGCGGTAGAGATGCGGGACGGCGCTCCCGCCGCCGCGGGGCAGGCCGAGGCGACGCACGTCTTCTGGTTCGAAGGCGAAACCCCGATCCTGTGTTACCGCCTGCGCGCGTGGACGGCGGGGAATCCCGCGGATACAACGTATACCTGGAGCTTCGGGGAAAACGCGGCGGCGACGGGCCCGGCGGTGCGCTGGCTTTTCCCGGGCCGGCAGGAGGCCCGCGTCATCCTGGCGGCCGCATCGGAAACCGGGCGTTCGCGCTGCACGCTGCCCTTCTACACGTACGGGACGGTGCAGACCTCCTTCGCGGATCCCGACGCGCGGGCCGCGTTTCGGGACGCGTGTCTGGCCATGCTGAAAGCGCACCCCGAAAACGCGGATCCCACGGCGGACTGGAACGCGGCCATGTGGAGCAACCTGTTCCGCGCGCTGGAGCCGGGCGAAAGCGACGCACTGCTGGCCTATCTTTTCACGGAGCGGTGGGAAGCCGTCAAGCGGGGCCTGACCGCCAAGCGCCGGGCGCGGCTGGAAGACCGGTTTTTACTCATGGCGGAACGGATCGATCCGGAGAGTGCCGTGGCATGGGCCGTCCGGTTCGAGGAGGACGCGCGCGGCGCGCGCGCGGCCGGGCTGGCGTTGCGGCGCGCGGAGATGCTGCTGTACGACCTGGGACGTCCGGACGCGGCGCTGGAGCTGATCCGGCCCGTGGCCCGGCGGACGGATGACGTCGGACGCCTGGCTTCCATCCGCCTGGGCGACGCGGCTTTCGCGCGGGGCGACGTGGGCGAGGCGACACGGCTTTACGGCGCCGTGCAGAACGTGGGGCGCACCGACGAGGACTGGCGGGCGGACGCGGTGCTGGACGGGGCCCTGTCGGAAACCGTGCGCAGCCTGCTGGAGCAGGGCTACTACGCGGAAGCCCTGGACGAGCTGGCGCGCTGGGAGCGCCGGTTCCCCTTGAGCAAGGTGTCCAGCGATTTTATCGTGCTCGAGGCGCGGCTTTACAAGGCGCTCGGGCATTACCGGCGCGCAAGGGGCCTGCTGCAGGGGTACGTTGACGGCATGGATGCAACGAGTTACCTGCCGCAGGCGGCCGAGCTGCTGGTACAGTGCCTGGTCGCGATGCGCGCGCCCGCCGACGAGATCCGCGCCGCGGCGGAGCCGCTGCGCCAACGGTTGCAGTATCATCCCGCCGCGGAACGGATTGAAGCCCTCTTGAGGTCGTTATGACACGGACAGCACATGGCCTGGCCGGGTTGGCGGCGCTGCTCCTGGCCGCGCCGGCGCCGGCGGCGAGCGAGCGGTTGTACACGGCGCCGGACGCATCGTGTCCCGGCGGCATCCGCGGGCGCGTGGCCCGGCCGGATGCCCCGCTGGAGCAGGTCCTGGCCGTCCCGTCCGACGCCCCGGAACGGGTCTACGCGGGCCGGGTGGACGGCGCGGACCGGAGGGGCTTTCTTTTCGAGGGCCTGCCGATGCGCAAGTACGACCTGGTGCTGATTTATGAGAACCGTTTCTTCGAGGGGCTCGACCTGCACCGCGGCGCGGATACGCTGACGGACGCGGACCGGGCGGCGATAGAGGCCGCCGTGCGGGAATCGGAACCGTTCTTCACCCGCAAAACCGTCCACCGGCTGGAGGGGGAAACCGGCCGCGGCGGCGAGGCGCGCTGCATCTGCACGTACCTGCGGGACAAGGGGTCGTCCGAAGGGTTGTTCACCAAGCGCGAGGACCATCGCCGCACCTTCAAGCTGGTGATGCTCAGGCAGGTCGGGCCCGGCTGGCAGATCGTGCGGGCGCGGGACCTCTATCCGGTGTACGTGCCGCCCCCGCGCGGGCGGCCCGCGCATGCATACGCGGAAGTCCTGCATGGCATACGGGTGACGGATTATGTTAAGGACCTGGGCGAGATCCAGTTGTAAGTTGTGCGGCAGGATTCTGGGCGAGCACGAAGGAGAATGGCATGGCTGTGATTGTTTTTACGGGGGGAGCGCTTGAGGGACGGCGGGTCGAGCTGCCGGCAACCGGGCTGGTGCTGGGCCGCGCGGACGGCGCCGACCTGGTTCTGGACGACGGCGAAGTGTCGGGGCGGCACGCCGAGCTGCGGCATACGGACGGCGCCTGGACGCTGACCGACCTGGGCAGCTCCAACGGCAGTTGGGTCAACGGGGCGGCGGTGGATTCGGCGGCGTTGCACGACCGCGATACGGTTCAGGTGGGGCAGACGGCCTTTCGTTTCGAGGCGGAGGCCCTCCCCGCGGCCGGGGCGCCGCCCGGGCCGGTCCAGGCGGCCGCTAAGGACGGCCGGCCGGCCGCGGCGGATGAAGAGGACGTGGCGCTGGTGCGGCAGATGAGCGAACGCACGCAGGCGATCCGGCGGGAAGTGGGCAAGGTCATTGTCGGGCAGCGCGAGGTGCTGGACCAGATGCTGATGTGCATGATCGCGCGCGGTCACGCGCTGTTGATCGGCCTGCCGGGTATGGCCAAGACCCTGATGGTGAGCACCATTGCCCGGGTGTTGGACCTGACGTTCCGGCGGATCCAGTTTACGCCCGACCTGATGCCGACGGACATTACGGGAACGGAGATCCTGGAGACCCGCCGGGAAACGGGGGAGAAAAGCTTCCGCTTCGTACAGGGGCCGATCTTCTGCAACCTGCTGCTGGCCGACGAAATCAACCGCACGCCTCCCAAGACCCAGGCCGCGCTGCT
>JAFGIZ010000147.1 GCA_016929365.1 Lentisphaerota bacterium | reverse complement strand
GCCGGCCTCGTAGGTGTCGGCCTCGCGAATGGTTTCGCCGCTTTCGAGCCGGGCCTCGAAGAGATGCAGCTTGCGGTAGGTGGCCCGCACGGCGCCGTCCGGGCCGACGAGCACGGCGGTGTTATACAGCCGGTCGCCGTCCCGCTCGATCAGGCTGCCGCCCAGCACCCAGGCGCCGTGCGCGCGGGCCAGGCCGCTTAACCATGCCGTGAGCGGACCGGGCACCGGTTCGGCGGCGGCCCGGTAGGCGGCGTCGCCGCCCCGCACGGCGAAGACTTCGGGCAGGGCCAGGACGTCCGTGGGCGGAAGTCCGTCCAGGAGCGCTTCGATCCGGGCGAGGTTTGCCTGCCGGTCGGCGCCGCTGTCCACCTGTACGATGCCGACGCGGAGCGGCTGGATCTTGCGTTGCCCGTGTGTCCGTTGCATGGTTGTGCCCGCGCGGCGACGGCACGGCCGCCCGCCTCATGCGGCGGGTATTCCATACGCCTTCGGCGGGCGGAATGCAAGCGAGCTTCCCGTCCCCGGGCTTAAAACGTTGCGCCCGCATGAGGCGGAACGATAGAATAATAAGATGACAACGCGTTATACCGCTCACGAGAAGGACGCCCTGCAGCGCCTGGGCGAAGACATGATGCGGATCGGCAGTCTGCCCGGGCAGGCGGCAACGGCCGGGCTGTGGCGGCGACTCAACGATCGCGAGCCCGTGCGCCCGCTGGTCTACATTAACGAAGAGCCCTGGCCGGAGCTGGAAGACGAGAGCCTGGCCTGCGTCTGCACGGATCCCTTTCTGCGCCAGGTCGAGACCGGGTTGCGCCGGACGCTCTACCGCTGGCGGCACTATCCCGTCGACAACGTGGTGCGGCCGTTCGTGGAGTGTCCGAAAGCGTGGTCCAGCACCGATATCGGGATCTCCCAGAAAGCCACCTATATTCATCACAGCGCGGTCAAGTCGCAGCATTTTGAAGCGCAGATCAAGGACATGGAGGACATCGCTCTGATCCGCAAGCCGGAGGTCCGCCATGACGAGGCCGAAACCGCGCGCCGGCAGGCGCTCCTGGAGGAGATTTTCGACGGCGTCGTCCCGGTGCGGGTCACGGGCGTCCGGCACATCTGGTTTACACCCTGGGATTTCCTGATCCGCCTGGTCGACCTGGAGGGGATCATGATCGACCTGATCGAACGCCCGGAATTCGTCGAGGCGCTGGTCGCGCGTTACGTGGACGCCAAGATGCACGAGCTGGACGAGATCGAGCGACTGGGGCTGCTCGACGCGGGCGCCGCCAACGTACGGGTGGGGTCCGGGGGCTACGGGTACACCTCGGCGCTCCCGGCCGATGGCGAGCCCGGCCGGCGGCTGAGCTGCCGCGACCTGTGGGGGTGCGGCAACGCGCAGATTTTCTCGGAGGTGTCGCCGGCGATGCACTGGGACTTCTCGCTGAAGCACGAGCTGCGCTGGCTGGAGCGGTGGGGGCTGACCTATTACGGCTGCTGCGAGCCGCTGCACATGAAGATCGGCATACTCAAAAAGATCCCCAACCTGCGGAAGCTGTCGGTCAGCCCCTGGTTCAATATTCCCGCCGGCCTCGAGCAGGGCGCCGGGGATTACGTGCTGTCGGTGAAGCCGAACCCGGCGGTTCTGGCCGGAGACCGCTTCAACGCGGAGCGGGCGCGCGCGGATATCCGCGCGCTGCTGGACCAGGCGGCGGGCTGCCCGGTGGAACTGATCATGAAGGACATCAGCACCGTCCGCAACGACCCGGCGCGTCTTGCGGAATGGGCGTCCATCGCCATGGACGAGGTGCAACGCGCCTGAGCGGCGGAGGCCGCCGGGCGGAAAGACGGGTATCATGCCGAGCAAGCGACAGGCAGGACAGTGGGCCGCGGCGGCCCTGATCGCGGGACTCGTGGCGCTGTTGTACGGCGTGCACGGCAACGCGCAGAACGTGGAGGCGAGCGGGCGTTCCGCGATCGGCTGGATGGTCGGGCGCTGGGGGGCCGGCTCCAACATGTCGCACGGGTGGCTGATTCCGCTGGTGAGCGCGTACGCGCTCTGGCGCCGGCGCCGGGAACTGGCCGCGGCGCCGAAGCACGTGGACGGGCGCGGCCTGGCGGTCATCGCCGGGGCGCTGCTGCTGCACGCGGTGGGGGTGCGGGCGCAGTTGACGCGGGTTTCGTTAGTGTCCCTGGTCGTCCTCCTGTGGGGCCTGCCGTTCTACTTCTTCGGACGCGAGACGGCGCGGCAGCTGGTCTTTCCCGCGGGCTATCTCGTGTTCTGCATTCCGCTGGGGTTTTTGAGCAACCTCACGGTCCCGTTGCGGCTCGCCGCCAGCCGGCTGGCGGCCTGGCTGCTGAACGGGATCGGCATTCCCACGCTGCGGCAGGGCACGATGATCCGTTCGCTGGCCGGGTCGGGATTCAATTTCGATGTCGCCGATCCCTGCAGCGGGCTGCGCTCGCTGCTGGCGATGACGGCGCTGACCGCGGCGTACGCGTTCTTCACGCAGCGCGGCTGGTGGCGGCGCGGCCTGTTGTTCCTGTCGGCGGTGCCGGTGGCCATCGCCGGCAACGTGGTGCGCATCGTCACGGTGGCCGTCGTGGCCTGGGGGTTCGGCGAGGAGCGGGCCGTCGCGGTGTATCATCATTTCTCCGGTTTCCTGGTTTTTGTCGTCGCGGTGCTGCTGATGGTGGGGGTCGGGGAGCTGTTACGGGAGAAATCGCGGTGAGGGCGTCGCCGCGACACGTCGTTTGGGCGGCGGCGCTTCTGGCGGCGGCCGCGGCGGGCGTGATCCTGCAGGGACGGGTTGCGCCGGACGACCGCCTCGGCGTGCGGCTGACGCTTCCGGATCGCGTGGGAGCGTACACGGGGGCGGACGTCCTGTTCTGCCAGAACCCCCAATGCAGCGAGTCGTTCGTCGTCGCGGCGTATACGGGGGGCGCATGCACGGTCTGCGGCGGCCCGCTGGACACGATGTCCGTGGGCGAAAAGCGGGTGCTGCCGGCGGGCACGCGCGTGGTGCGCAAGCGGTACACGCGCGCGGACGGCCCGCCGGTCACCGCGTCGATCGTGCTGAGCGGATCGGAGCACCGCAGCATCCACCGCCCGCAGCAGTGTCTCCCCGCGCAGGGTTACGCGATCGAAGGGTCCCGCGTGCTGGACGTGCCGCGGGACGGCCGTCCGCCGCTGCGCGTGATGGTGCTCGAGCTGCGCCGGCGTACGGCGGGGGAGGGCGGCGCGCCGCCGTTGTATGCCTATGCGTACTGGTTCGCCGGTCCGGGGGAGGAAACGCCCTACCACCTGGTGCGGCTTTTCCGCACGGCCCGGGACCGCATCGTGCACGGGCGGGCGCCCCGCTGGGCCTACGTCAGCGCGGGGACGGCGCGGCGCGCGGGGTCCGACGCGTACCTGGAACGGCTGGCCGGTTTCGTGGCCGCGCTCTATCCGTACGTCCGCGCGCCGGCGCCCTGAGTCTGCGGGCCGGCGGCGAGACGCTCCCGCAGGCCCGTGCGGCGCAGCTTGATCTCGTTGTTGTGGATCGCAATGTAGATCGCCTTGCGCGAACCCAGCAGCACCACCAGCCGGCGGCCGCGGGTCAGCGCGGTGTACAGCAGGTTGCGCTGCAGCAAACGGAAATGCTGCGTCGTGAGCAGGACGATGACGGCGGGATATTCGCTGCCCTGTGCCTTGTGTATCGAGCAGGCGTAGGCGTGAACCAGTTCGTCCAGCTCCGCAAGCTCGTACTTGACCGGCCGCCCGTCGTAATCGACGACGATCACGCTGTCTTCCTCGTCCACGCGCCGGATGCGGCCGATGTCGCCGTTGAAGACGTCCTTGTCGTAGTTGTTGCGGATCTGCATGACCCGGTCGCCTTCGCGGTAACGGCGGCCGAAGCGCTGGACGGCGGGGCCGGAGGGGTTCAGCGCCTCCTGGAGCACGGTGTTCAGGTTGTCGGCGCCGAGACGGTTCTTGCGCATGGGGGTGAGTACCTGCACGTCGGCGAGCGGGTCGAACCCGAAGCGGTCCGGGATGCGGTCGGTCACGAGGTTGAGGAGCATGCGGACGACCTGGTCCGGGTCGGCCGCCTCGACGAAGTAGAAATCGGCCAGCTCGTCGCCGGCGGGCACCTCGATAAACTCCCCGCGGTTGACCCGGTGGGCGTTCTGCACGATCCAGCCGCCGGCCTCCTGGCGGTAGATGGTTTCCAGCCGCGTGCAGGGCACGCGGTCCGCGTCGATCAGGTCGGTCAGTACGTTGCCCGGCCCGACGCTGGGCAGTTGATCGACGTCGCCGACGAGCACGAGGCTGCACCTGTCCGGCACGGCGCGCAGGAAGGTGTACATGAGGTGAATGTCGACCATCGAAACTTCGTCCAGGATGATCATGTCCCCTTCCAGCGGGTTGTCGGGCCCGTGTTCGAAGCGCTGCAGGTGGGGGTTGTACTTGAGCAGGCGGTGCATGGTCTTGGCCTCGTGCTGCGTGGCTTCCTCCATGCGCTTGGCCGCGCGGCCGGTGGGCGCCGCCAGCAGGACGTCCAGCCGCCGCCGCTTGAAGACGTCCACCAGCGCCTTGATGATGGTGGTCTTGCCGACCCCGGGGCCGCCGGTAATGATGGAGACCTTGCTGGAGAGCGCCATGGCGAGCGCGCGGGCCTGTTCGGGAGCGAAGCGCAACCCGATCAGGCGCTCGGCCCAGGCCACGGCCTTTTCGGCCTGGATGGCGGCATAGCCCGGCGGGCTCTGCAGCAGGGCGCACAGTTTGTCCGCCACGCCGACTTCGGCGTGATGGAGATCGGCCTTGTAGATGCGTCCGTCGTCGCGGACCAGGGCCCCGCTTTCGACCTGGCGTTCCAGGGCGGCGGTCACAATCTCGACGGGGATGTCGAGCAGGGTCGCGGTTTGCAACAGCAGCTCGGGCTGGGGGCAGTAGCAGTGCCCTTCGTCCGCGAGGGTCTGCAGCCGGTACACCAGGCCGGCCCGGGCGCGTATTTCCGAGTGCGGCGGCACGCCGACGCTCATGGCCACGGCGTCGGCGGTCTTGAAGCCGATGCCCCAGATGTCGTCGCAGAGGCGGTAGGGGTTTTCGCGCACCAGCGCGATGGCCTGTCCGCCGTACTGGCGGAAGATGCGGGCGGCCTTGGCGGTGCCGATTCCGTGGCTCTGCAGGAAAATCATCACCTCGCGCGTGCCGCTGTGGGCGTCCCAGGACTCCTTGATCATGCGGCGCCGTTGCGGGCCGATGCCCTCGACTTCCTCGAGGCGCTTGGATTCCTTGTCGATGACGCGCAGGGTTTCCTCGCCGAAGGCCTGGACGAGGCGGTGCGCCATGGTTTTCCCGATGCCCTTGATCATGCCGCCGGCCAGGAAGCGCTCGATGCCGGCGGCGGAGGTGGGCACCACGCAGGTGAGGCTGTCGGCCTGGAACTGGCGCCCGTGCCGGGGATGCTGCACCCAGCGGCCCTCGGCCCGGACGGTTTCGCCTTCCCAGACGGCGGGGGCGGCGCCGACGAGGGTGATCGTCTCGCGCTGTCCGTCGAGACGCACGGCGCAGACGGTATAATGCGTGGCCTCGTTGTGGTAGACCACGTTTTCAACCGTGCCGGACAGTGTTTCGGCGGGGTTGTCCATGTTACGGCGCCAGCTCCCGGAGCATGAGCGCAACGAAGAGGTAGCCGAGGCGGAATTGTTCGATCGAATAGGATTCATCGGGCGCGTGGGCGTTGTCGGCTTCGGCGCCGAAGCCCGCCAGGAGCGGCTCGGCCCCGGCCGCGGCGGCCAGCCCGCTGACGGCGGGAATGGACGCGCCTTCCCAGAGCAGGGCCGGTTCGCGCCCGGAAAGGCCGCGCAGCACGCGTACCGCCCGCGCGGCCAGCGGGGCGTCGGGATCGAGGCGGAACGCCGCGCCGCCGACGCCGCGTTCGGCAATCTCCAGCCGCAGCCCGGCGGGAACATGAGCTTCGAGATGCCGGATCAGCGCGTCGAGACAGGCCCGGGGGTCCTGCCCGGCACCGAGCCGTGCTGTCAGCTTGGCGGCGGCCCGCGCCGGGATGATGGTTTTCACGCCCGTCCCGGCGTAGCCCGCGCTGAGCCCGTTCACGTCCAGCGCCGGGCGGAAGCCGAGCCGCTCGGGCGGGGAATAGTCCTGTTCGCCGCCCGCGGGGGGCACCCCCGTCGCGGCGCGGTAGGCGGCGGCGTCGAAGGGGACGGCGTTCGCCAGGGCGCGCTCCCGCTCCGTGGGGGCGGCGAGCCCCTCATAGAAGCCGGCCACCGCGACGCGTCCGTCCGGACCGTGCAGCGTGGCGAGCAGGCGGGCGAGGCCGGCGGCGGGATTGGGCGCCACGCCGCCGTGCTGGCCCGAATGCAGATCCCGGGACGGCCCGTGCAGGACGACGGTGGCGTGCACGAGGCCGCGCAGGCCCATAATCACGGCGGGGGCGCCCGACGGCGCCGTCCCGGTGTCGGTTACCAGCAGCACGTCGGCCGCCAGGCGTTCGCGCCAGGCGGGAAGCACGGCCGTCAGGCCCGCACTGCCGCACTCCTCCTCGCCTTCCAGCAGGATCTTGACCGGGATGTCGAGCGCGTCCGCGCGCGCCAGGGTCTCGACGGCCTTGAGCGCGGCAAACAGCTGGCCCTTGTTGTCCTGGGCGCCGCGCGCGTATACGCGGCCGCCGCGCAGGTCCGGCTCAAAGGGCGGGGTCGTCCAGCGGTCCAGCGGGTCCGGGGGTTGCACGTCGTAATGCCCGTAGAACAGGACGGTCGGTTCACGGCAGCGGCCGGGGCGTTGCGCGAAAACCGCGGGTTTGCCGGGCGTCTCCAGGACGTGCGCCTCGAGACCGGCCGCGTCGAGATGCTCGCAGAGCCATTCCGCGCAGGCGCGGCAGTCCCTGTCGTGTTCGGGATCGGCGCTGACGCTCGGAAAGCGGAGCAGCGTCCGCCATTCCTCGAAGGTGCGGGCCCACGAGTCCTCGAACTGCCGCGTGAGCGAGGCCTTGTCCATGAGCGGCAGAGTAGAGCATGCCCGCCGGGGTGTAAACGCCAATGCGCCCGCCGTGTTGACGGAGCCGGGGCCGCGTGGTTGAATGCCCTGATGCAATTCGAACCGTTCAGGGCGTGGCGGCCGGCGCCGGGCCGCGAAGCCGAGATGTCGTGTCCGCCCTATGACACGCTCGACGCGGACGAGGCCCGCGAGCAGGCGTCGGGCCATCCGGCCAGTTTCCTGCGCGTCGTGCGCCCGGACGTCGATTTCCAGGACGGCACGAATCCCTACCGGCGCGAGGTCTACGCGCACGCGGCGGAAAACTGGTGCGCGTTCCGGGACCGGGGTTGGCTGGTGCAGGACGAGACGCCGTCGTTCTACCTGTACCGGCAGACGGCGGGCGGGCACAGCCAGACCGGCGTGGTCGGCTGCTGCCGCGTCGCAGACTACGAGCGCAACGTTATCCGGCGCCATGAAACGACGCTCGCGGATAAGGAAATGGACCGGGTGCGCCTGCAGCGGGCGCTGCGGGCCCATGCCGGGCCGGTCTTTCTGACCTATCGCGACGTGCCGGCGATCGATGCCGCGGCCGCAACGGCGGCCGCCGGGCCGGCGCTGTTCGACTTCACGGCGGCCGACGGGGTGCGCCATACCGGCTGGCGGATCGCCGAGACGGCGCCGCTCGAGCGGGCCTTTGCCGGCGTTCCGGTGTCTTACGTGGCCGACGGCCATCACCGGGCCGCGGCGGCCGTGCGTGCCGCCCGGGAACAGGGCGAGCGGGGCGAGGGGACGGTGCCGGACGAGATGGCGCGGTTTCCCGCCGTGATCTTCCCGGCCAGCCGGCTCCGCGTGCTGCCGTACAACCGGCTGATCACGGATCTCAACGGGCTGACGCCGCGGGGGTTCCTGGAAGCCGTCAGCGCCCGTTTCACGGTGCGCGCAGACGCCGGCCCGCGGCCGGAACGGCCGCGCCGCGCCGCGATGTACCTCGCGGGACACTGGTACGGGCTGGCATGGGAAACGGACGGGGGCCGGCCGGCCCAGCGCCTGCTGGGCGAGCTGGGACGCTGGACCCTCGACAGCGCGGACGATCCGGTCGCGTCGCTGGACGTTGCGGTGCTGCAGGAACGGTTGCTGAAACCCGTGCTGGGTATCGCCCAGCCGCGCACCGACCCGCGGATCCGTTTCGTGGGCGGTATACGGGGCGTTGAGCCGCTGCAGCAGGCGGTCGATGTCGGGGCCGCGGCCGTGGCGTTTTCCCTGTATCCCGTCTCCGTGGAACAGATCATGGCCGTCGCCGACGCGCGGCGCATGATGCCGCCCAAGAGCACCTGGTTCGAGCCGAAACTCCGTTCCGGTCTTTTCATCCACGCCACGGCGTGATAAAGTATTGTTTTCGTGATCATCATGCGGTTTGGACG
>JAFGIZ010000146.1 GCA_016929365.1 Lentisphaerota bacterium | reverse complement strand
GGCTGTATCATGTGGCCAAGACGGTGAGCCTGCCACCCGACCGGACGGCGGTGACCAATATATCGGACCTGGTTATCGGGGCGGGCAGCCGTATCTGCCTGGGAAAATGGGCTTTCAAGGGGCTGCTGGATAACGTGCGTATCTGGGGCTCCCGGACGGATGCATCGGGTTACCTGGCACAGGACCAGATCCTTTACGTCTTTCAACAGGATGACAAACCGCCCGCCCCCCTGGTGGAGTTGACGTTTGAGGACGGCTTGCGCAACAGCGGAACGCTGGGCGGCACCGGGCAGTTCGTCACCAACAACGGGGCGGCGCCGTGCCTGAGCGGGCCGGGCGCCGGATTCAGTGCGACGCGGGCCATGGACAACACGTCGGTTCCGGCGATGGGCGGGGACGGCGGCTATTTACGGTTGGCGGATAATGATGCACTCGACGGCCTGCAATCGCTATCGATTGCACTGTGGTACAAGCCGGAGGCGGACCTGGCGGAGTTTACGCGGCTCGTGGCCAAGCGCCGATATTGGTCGGGATTTGAGCTGTTTCACGGCAGCGGGGGAGACGAGCGCCTGGGCCTGTACGCCGGCGACGATAACGGCGCCTGGCGCTGGGCCAACAGCGGGGATCAGCCGGTTTACAGCGGAGACGGGCGCTGGGTATTCGCCGCCGGGGCCTGGGACCTGGCCTCGGGCCGGATGGATATTTACGGGAGCCTGGAGCACGGCGAGCTGCTGCAGGCTTCCGGAACCGTTGCGACGCCCCCGGTGGGAACGGCGGCGACGAATAGTGCGAACCTCATTGTCGGCGCTGCGAGCGGAACCGGCTTGGGACAAAACGCGTTCAAGGGGCTTATCGATAATGTGCGCATCTGGGGATCGCGCGATGATGACAGCGGTTTTCTGACCGTGTGGGATATATGCAAGCTCCTCAATCACGACACGCTAAAACCGGCTTATAACCCCGCAGACAAGCCGCTCGTGGAACTGTGTTTCGATAATTCGCGGGAGAACAGCGGCGTACTGGGCGGGGCGGCACGCTTCGTGGCGAATAACGGGTTGACCCCGGCTTTCACGCCGGACGCTTACGGAGTCAGTCTGCTCGAGGGGGACGGCGCCCTGGACCTGTATATGAACACGATGGGAGCGCCTGGGGGGTACGCGTGCTTTTTTGACTCGCCTTACCTGGACGGCCTGGAGTCGCTGACCGTTATGGCCTGGTATTGTACGACGCAGCCGCTGGCCGGCTTTCCGCGCCTGGCGGGAAAACGTAACGGCTACCGGGGGTACGAGGTATATTTCCAGAGCACCAATCGCCTGGGACTGTTCGTGGGGGATGACCGGAACCGGAGCACGGAACCGCTAAGCTTCGATGTCCTGCTGCAGACAAGCCCTCTTTTTGTTTCAAGCAACACGTGGGTCTGCGTGGCGCAAACCTACGATGGAGGAACGGGTACGGCACGTTTTTACGCCGGCCGCGCCGGCCAGCGCGAATTGACCTTTCTCGGCACGCTGTCGGCGGCGCATTGCGCCGGCATACCGTACACGAATAGCAGCGACCTGGTGATCGGAGCGGGCAGCAGCCACATTCTCGGGGAGTATGCCTTCGCAGGGCTTATTGACAACGTGCGGGTCTGGGGGGCGGCGGACGGACCGGAAGGGGCCTTAGCGCACGAGGCGCTCAATGACTGGTTTGCCGGCGATCAATGGCTGCCCTATCCGGGAACCGTGGACGGGCAACCGTTCTGTAGGGATTGGGCGGTATTCGGCGTACCGGCGGGACAGGTCGTCGTGAGTATGGACTCGGCGGGCGGCTGCACGGTTGACGCGGAGTGGCCGGGGATCAACGACGCGTTAAGCGCACCTCTGAAGGTGGCCCTCGACGGGCAGGTAAACGGCAGCTTCTGGAGTGAAGTCGGCATTCTCGAGATGACGAACGATCATGTGACCCTGTTGGGGGTTACGCATGACGGGATTGACATCAGGCAGGAGATTTCAGTCGATGCAGACACGGTGACTTATGCGTATCGTGCTTCCGACTCGATCACGGTTAACGGAGCGTTTCCCAACGCGTTCGAAGCGAACTGGTTCTGGGCCGAGTCACCGACGGGGACCGTGCAGGGTGAACTCTGGGGGACCTATGAGCCCCAGACGCTCTGCGAGAGCCTCGCCTTTACCTACCTGCACGGCCGTATTCGTCTCCAGGTTCCCGACGGCGGCGAGTTCACGCTGCACCCGACCGATATTTCCGTAAAGCCGGCCACGTTCAGCGTGGATTCCACGGCGGCAACCGACGGCACCCACATGGTGTCGTTCACGCTCTCGGCCCTGGCGCCTGACGTTCTACCGTTGCCGGGGACGAACCTGCCGATGGTGACGCAGCCGTTCAGCCTGCACCAGGCATCCGTTCCTCAAGGCACGGCGCAACCGGTGCCGGCCCGGGGCGAGCCGGCCGTTTTCAAGGGAGATGAAACCCTTCTTTTCAACGTGGTGATGGATCCCGTTCAGACCGGTTTGACGTATAGCTGCCGGGAGACGATCGGGGATACCGTCGTGGAAACGGGAAACGTGGCGTTTGCCGCGACGAACGCGACGGTGCTGCTGCAGGCCCGAGACATGGGCCCCTATTGCCTGCAGATCCTGGATGGTGAAACCGTCATGGGCGAGGCGGAGTTTGTTGTGACCGGACCGGTGGTGCAGCGCGAGGTGTCGCGACTGGACCCCGAACCGTTTGCCTTGGAAACCCTGGTCGACATCGATTGCACGGACACCGGGGGAGTAGACGCCTGTTATGCCGTAACCGGCCGGATTCGCGCCGATCAATTGCCTGGAGGCGAAGGGTATCTCGAAACCTACGATCCCCCCGCCGTGACCGAATGGGGCGGGCAGTGGGAATGGCTGTCCTGGCCTGTTGACGGACTTTGTCCGGACGAGCCGCACCTGCTCGAGATTACGTATCCGGACATCGACGACATGCTTTGCGGCGTCAACGTTATACACCCTTTTCTGCCGCCCGGGACAGAGCGCGATGCGAACGGGCGGCCGCTGATTACTCCTGACGCCTTGCACGACTACCATGGCGATCGTTTCGGCCACAGGAATTCCGGTGTTGTGCCGATGTCGTCGGGTTTTGTGACCGGCCTGGGGCATCCGTTTACGGGCACGATGCACACGTTGCGTGCGGTTTTCTATCCGGGAGATCCGTGGGGGCTGGTACATCTCTGGAACTACTGCCGCGATCAGAAGCCGCTGCGCGTTGCCCGGATCAAGATTTCCAGGATTCTTAACGACGTGCCGCGCGTGAACATGCCGGAAACGGCCGGGGGGCATCACCGTTTCGGCCACTACGACGAGGGTACGCGGGAGCCTATCCGGCACTTTGCCAGTTCGGCCATTCTCAACGGAGACGTAGGCGTCTATTTGAACCCGCGTTACGACAGATATTATACGTACTACTACATCGCGGCCGAGCGGCTGGTGAAATATCTCCGGTTCCGCGGAGAAAACACGTGGTTTGTCGGCGCGCATCGGTACGGCAACAGCTATTATCCGTCCGCGTTCGAACGCAACGGCGAAATGGCCGGCGAGAAGGATGCGCTTGCGCTGTACGCGCGCATGTTTGAAGAGAACGGGCTGACCCTGGTCCTGTCGACGGCCTATGCACCGGGTGTCGAGCTATGTCTGCAGGACCGCTATACGGATTATGACGTCGCGCAGGGCCAACCGACATTATGCCAGGTGACGGGAGCGGGCGTTCAGGCTCCGACTTTCAGCGGTCGGGCCGGGAATTACCTGGATCCGCGTGTCTGCGGGGGGATGGAGGCGCTGGCGGGTGAACTGGCGGAGCGCTATGACTTGTATCCGGCGGTGCGGGCCATCATGTACCTGGCCGGCCTGGACGGTGCGTTCCTGCCCTCGGTGGCGGCGCCCCGGTTTTATAACAAGCTGGATGATCCGGTGGACCTCGATGAGGCCTATTTCCTCGCTTCCTACGACGACTTGACCATAGACCGCTTTACGCAGGAGACTGGCATCCAGGTTCCGGGATCACCGGGAGATCCGGCGCGTTTTGCACAGCGGCGGGACTTCTTGCTGGACCCCGACAACAAGGAGGCATGGATCGACTTCCGGTGCCGGCAGCGGCTGGCTGTCTGGCAGGGGATCGCCGATGCCGTGCATACGGCGGGCAGCGGCCGACTTGATTTCTATCCGGTTGAGTATTGGCATACGGCCGAATACGCGTTTGTCAGAGATGCCGGGAGTATTACGCAGAAAGTGCGAAACATCGGTACGGACCTGGCTCTCATGAGCGCGGAGGACTCCTTTGCCTTCGGCTATTACTTCAATGAATTGAACGGTTATCACGAGTCGCACCAGAACGGACTTCCCGCGCCATACCGCGACGCGTTGCGCGACATGAACGAGGATCCAACGGCGTTGCCCTATATCGAGGAAAATCCCAATATGGGCGCCTACCTGGGGCGGCAGTTTCTGGAAAGCCGGGGGTTGCCCTGCGCCACGAATCGGCCCTGGTACATCGACGTCCAGTGGGGCATCAGCAAATATCCGGTACCGCGCGGCCGCGGCGTACTGGAGGATTTCGCGCTGATTCTGTCGCGGTGCAGTCCGGCGTACCTTGTGCATTGCTGGGTCGACGTGAACCTGCCCGCCGGCCAGGACGCTGCCTATGCGGAGTTTGCATCGGCGTACCGGACGATTCCAGCGGGAACCTACGCCACGTTCTTCCGTCCCCCGGCTGCCGGGGCCGTCGTACGGGAACGGGTTCCCGATGAGCCGGGCACGGGGACGGTCTTCTATGCCGTCAACACCGCGCAAGCGTCGAGAACGCTGTTTATCGAAAGCGCGGGCGTGCTCGAGGAACTGACGGAGAGCGCATCGTCCCCCGTGCCGGTCCCGGGTGAGGGATACGAGATTCCACTTTTACCCTTTGCCTTGAAGGTTTTTACCCTTGAGGGCGGCACGCTCGACGGGGCGGCGGAAATTGAGTAGCCCGCGGCCCCCCGGCCTTCGCAACACAACGTTACGGGTCAAGCGGTTCAGGCCTTGCGGATAACGGCGACGGTTTCGCCGGGGATGAGTTCGCAGGGCACGACAACGGAGTCCGGGGGCGCGTCCGGTGCGGCGATCCAGTGCATCAGCATCTCGGCGGCCTGGGCGCCCATATGGCGCGGGTGCTGATCCATGGTGGTGATTCGCAGCAACGCATGCATTTCGCTGAGGTTGCCGAAGCCGGCCACGGAGACGTCCGCCGGAACGCGGAGATGGTTGCGCGTCAAGGTGCGTATCGCGGCCGCCGCCAGACCGTCCGAGGCCGTGCCGATGGCCGTCAACCCCGGAATATCCCCGCGTATCCTGTCCACCAGGGCGGGGATGTTTTCCGTGCTGCCTTCGCAATGGTACACATGGCGGCCGGCCCGGCCGATGCCCGCTTCGGCCAGCGCACGGACAAAGCCCCGGCCCCGGCGGCAGGTTGTGAGGTGGCGCCGGCCGTGGGTAATGAAGGCCATGCGGCGGTGTCCCGCTTCGAGGAAGTGGCGGCCCATTCGGTATCCGCCGCCTTCATCGTCGGCATTGACCCGTGGGAACGGCAACGGGCGCGCCGTCTCGATGTCGATCAGGACGGTCGGCGCGTTGAGCGTCACCGGCGGCACGAGCGCAACGACGATGGCGCCGGCAAAGCCGGCCTCGGCCGCCATGGACCACAGGTTGGCGTCGGGCAATTCGATATCCGGATTGATATAATGGATCGCGTAGCCGTGCGCGGTCAGCGCGTCGGCTGCACCCTGGAAAATGTGGGTGAAATAGGAAATCGTGTGTTCGTACATGAGAAATGCCACGTTGCCCAGGGTTCCCAGGCGTCCGGACACCACGGTGCCCGCCGCGCCGCGGCGGCGCGTCAGGATGCCGCGCGCAGCCAGGCCCGAGAGTACCTTGTTGGCCGTAATGGCCGTCACACCGAAACGGCGCGCCAGCTCGGTGTCGGACGGCACGCGGTCCCCCGGCTTGTAACGGCCCTCGCGAACCCGGCGCATGAGGTAGTCCGTCAGCATGCGCTGCTTGCTGCCGTAGGTATCCGGATCGACGGTTCGTTTTCTTGTCCGGGCGGAATGCATTAGTTGTATATTGTTTGGATCACTTGAATTTGTCAATCATAGTTGATAGCCTGCTACGGGAGTGGAAAGCGGTGCTGGCGATAGCTAGTGTATGGTGTTGCACGTGAAAGAACGTGCCGGCTAACGAGTAGTGTCAAAAGTTCTATGAAAGAAGTTCACTCGCGGCCTGGGGAGACACGGATGAGGTTTCAGGTTTCGGGTTTCAGGTTTCAGGCGGGGCGCTGCTTCTAAAGCATTGGCGTATAGGCAATTAGGCGAATGGGGGAAGCGGCTGGGAAGCGCCTTGCCCCTGACCAGCCGCCCTGAAACCCGAAACCTGAAACCAAGGGGGAGAACACCCTTGGGCATGTCAGGCATTGATGGACAAGTGGTTTGCCTCCGCATGGGGCAGAACTTTTGACAGAAGCGGCTAACGAGGAGGGAGAGTAGTATGAAAAGAACGCGCATATGGGCGGCGGGCATCCTGGCGGCGGGCCTGGTGACGGGTAACGCGGAGGCGGCGACCCCCGATCCGCTGGTCGAGTTTCTGTTCGAAGACGGGCTCACGAACAGCGGCACGCTGGGCGGCGCGGGTGTGTTTGTCGAGAAGAACGGGGCCGAGCCCGAGCTCACCGCGGAGGGCGCAGGATTGGGCGGGGGAACAGCCATGGATAACACGTCGGTCGGTTCAATGGCTGCTTCCGGCGGTTACCTCAAACTGGTTGACGACGACCGCCTGGACGGCATGCAGTCCTTTTCCATCGCGCTCTGGTACCAGCCGCAGGGGAACCTGGCTCTGAACACGCGGTTCGTATCCAAGCGCGACAGCTCGCTGCGCGGTTTTGAATTCTATGTGCTGGCGGCGGACCGGACAGGCTGTTTCGCGGGCGACGACAACGCATCGGGGAACTGGACGTCAAGCGGGAGTCCGAACAGCGAGCTATACCCGCCGGAGGGCCGTTGGATTTTCGCGGCTGTAACATGGGACGTTCCCAACCAGGCGGTTACGTTCTATGTGGCCAAGGAGCGCGGCGAGCTGGTAAGCCTCACGCCGGCCGGGGCGCCGAGTGCCAGGGAACGCGCGGGATTCGACACCGTATCCGACCTGGTGATCGGAGCGGGGGGCGCGTATAGCCTGGGCAACAACGCCTTCGACGGCTTGCTGGACAATATTCGCATCTGGGGTTCCACCAACGATGCCTCGGGCGCCCTGTCGTACGCACAGATCAAAGCCTGCTACCTGGAAGACGATCCCGACCTGGACCCGGCGGCCGGGCCGGTGCTCGAACTGCTGTTCGATAACGACCTCAGCAACAGCGGCTCGATCGGCGGAACGGCGGCATTCATTACCAACAACGCCGTGGTGCCAACGTTCACGACCGACACGGGAGGCGTTAGCGGAAAATCCGGCGACTATGCCATGGACAACACGAGCGTACCGGTCCCCGGGGGCGACGGCGGGTACTGCCGCTTCTTCGATTCGCGTTACCTGGACGGCTTCACGTCCATGACAATCATGTACTGGTACAAGATCGGCTCGGTCAATGTATTGACCGGCGATGTGAGCCGTGTGCTGGGCAAACGCAGGCTGTATCCGGGATACGAGAGTCATACGAAGCAGAACGAGGACGACACGCTCTGGCTGTACGTCGGCGATAACAATGATCAGTGGGGATGGAACAGTAAGGCATCCGAGACGTATGGCTTGACGAATACGTGGCTTTTCAACGCGCAAACCTACGACAGCACCGCAGCCGGAGACGAGGCGCATTTTTACCTGGGCATTGCCGGTGCGCGGACGCTGGCCGCAGCCGCGTCCGTCGGATTGCCCAGCCCGAGCGGGGTCGGCAGCAACGATGTCTATTTCGTTGTCGGGTCGGGCAGCGCGACGCCCGGGTACGGGAAGAGTGCGTTCGACGGCCGGATTGACAGCGTGCGCGTCTTCGGCTCTTATACCGACGGCGGCGGAGCCCTGTCGGAAGGCGAGATCACACGCTGGTTCCTGGCGGACCAGCGCTTCCCCGCGGGAACGGTGATTACGGTGCGCTGACGGTCCCGGCGCGATGGTCCGTGGCCGCGGTGACCGGCAGCGGCCGGCCGCTGCCGTCGAGGAAGCGCAGCGAGAACCCGCCGCCGCCGTGGGAATCGTCCACCTTGAGCAGGATCCGGTTGAGCCCCTGCCGCAATGTGACGGGATAACGCTCCGTATCGAAACGGTGGCCGCGGCTGGCATCGACGCGCCCGATTTCATGGCCGTTGAGCCACAGCACGAAGCCGTCATCGGATCCCACGGCGGCGACGGCATCGACGGATTCCGGGACGCTGACTTCCGTCCAGGCGTAGGAGACGGCCATTTCCCAGCGGTGCGGCACCATGGGGCCGGACGCATGCACCCGGCGCCACAGGATCGGGACCTGGCCGCGGCCGGTATAGACGGCATCCAGCTCCGGCGTCCCGGGACGGCGTTCGGGCGGATAGACCCGCGCGTTACCGGGAAAGTCACCGGCGGGCGACGGCGGATTGGCAAACGGTCCGATCAGGAGCCATGTCCGGAGATAGCCCGCGTCGTCGACGGAGGGGCCGGGGTCGGCGGGCGCTTCGCGGCACGCCACCGCCGGCGGCAGGCCGGTTGCCGTGAGCTTCACGCGAAGGTCGTTAAATCCCTGGCGGAGGGGCGCCGTCAATTCACGTTGCTGGACGAGATGCCGCAGGCCGTCACAACGCGCCGCTTCGGAACCGTTTATCCATAGGGTCGCCGGACCCGTGGCGGAGAACTCGAGCGTCCGCTCACCGGCGGTGTCCACCCATACCCGGTTGCTCCCGTACACGACCGCGCCCGTCGCGAGGGGGGCATCCGCCCACAGGACGTACGGCAGGCGGGGATCGCCTACGCGCTGCACGCGGCCGGTTGCGCCGGACGGTTCGACTTCCCACAGCCGCATCCAGGCATGCTCCGCTTGCCGCGGGGGAAGCCCGGTATCCGCGGCGTGAGCCATCGTGGCGGGATCGTCGTCAATCCACGTCACGTCGTCGCCGTCCGTATCCGACCAGCCGCGCAGCAGCTGGGTCCACCGCACCGTGCTGTGTTCCAGCCGTTCGAGCAGGTCGGGCGCCGATGATACGAGGTAGAGCGTTTCGCGGGAGAGCGGCAGCGGGTCGGGCGGCGCCCCGGCCAGCGGTTCGCCCCACATATCGAGATACTGCCAGTCCGTATCCGCGCGATCGATTTCGAGAAAAGCCCGCAACCCCGGCTGGTTGGCCGCGGCGACGGCCGCGATCCACGTGTCACCCTTCCGGAACGTCGCGATCAGGACCTGGTCGTCGCGCTCGATCGCGCCCAGGCATGCGGCGCCGCCCAGCACGGCCCGCATCCCGTTGGCCGCCGCGGCGCCCGGACCGGGCGTATGGGGTCCGCGGTAGTTCCAGCCGTTCTGCACCGAGCTTTCAATCGCGAAGACCGGATCCATCAGCGGGCCGGCGCTCCAGCGCGAGCCGGTGACCCAGTCCAGGAGGTAACACTGCACCAGCTCCCAGCCCTGGATCATGCCGCCGCGACCGAGCTGGTACACCTCCGTCTCGCCCGTCAGGAGGGGTTTCGTTTCAGTAGAATATCGCGCGGCGAGTTTCCGGATGACCGCGCGATCGGCCAAACCATCGAGACGCACCGTATGACTGCCGTAGGGATGGTAGGTAATACCGTCACTCACCGCTGCGCCGCCGGCTTTGAGAAACCGTTCGGCGTAGCCTGTGCCGTCTTCGCGGAAGTCCGAGGTCTGGTTGAACATGAGTGGCAGGCCGGGCTGCACGGCCTTGCAGACCGGGTACGCCACGCCGAAGAAGTGCTCAATCGCGCCCGCGGGCGTCACGTTCAGGTTCACTTCGTTGAGCAGTTCGAAGAACGTCAGCCGGTTCCCGTATCGCTCCATCAGCGCGCGCAGGGTGGCGCGGTACACCTCCGGCGGCGGCGCGACCGGAATGCGCCACTGCGACGGGTCGTCAAGGGGACGACGGAAGGGACCCAGTTTGCCGTCGGCGGTGATGTTCCGGCCGATCCGACCCAACCACAAGGGACACTTGGCAACATAGGCGGCCAGCTCAGGGTCCTCCGGCAAACCGCCGCTCTGCAGCGCGCGGAACGCGTCGGGTTCGAAGCCGGGCACGATGCCGAACACGAGTCCCGACGCAATGCCGTGGCGGCGCGCAGCCTCGAGCTGGGGCTCCAGAAACCAGTCATAGGCGCCCTGCTCGGGCTCGAAATCGTTCCACATCATATAATGATGGGTCAGGGTAAACCCCAGGCGCGCCATGGTCGCGTAGTAGTCATCCGTGCTCCAGTAGCCGCGCCAGTTCAAATCGGTTGCGGGTTGGCGTCCAAAGGACACCAGCCCGTCACGGGTCCCGAAAACGAAATCGCGGCAGGGCGGCACGGCCGAAAGATCGCTCAGGACCGCCAGTTTTTCCCGTGCTTCGGCCAACGTGCCGCCGGCCTCATCCCGCACGACCAACCGCATGATGTAGGCGCCACGCTTTATGTCCGGGAACGCAAACCGCCGCTCCCACGGCGCGCCGTTGGTCCCGGACGCGATCGCGCCGGACCACAGCATCGTATCGATGCCGCCGCGCGAAACATCGCGGGCGATGACAGCGGCAGTCGCCCTGTTGCTGTCGCCCAGCGCCACACGCGCATCGAGCGGCAACGGACGGCCGGCGAGGTGCAGGCCGTCGGGATGAACCGGCAACAGGGCGGCCTCCACGGGCTTGCCCCGGTAGTCGTCGGCCGGTGACTGGGTCCATTGCAGATCGTCGATCCACAGCGTATAAGCCTGGCCGACACGCCCCGCGGCGTGGGCCGACACCAGGAGAAAGCGGCCGCGCGGGGGGACCTCGATGCGACAGGTCTGCCACGACGGCGTCACCTGAAACACACGCACCACCGACGCATGCCCCCGCACCTTGGGCAGGGGATAACATCCGAAGCGTACGGGAATATGCGGCCCGCTCGACCGCGCGCGAAAGGCGATATGATGCGGTTGCTCCGGATCGATGGTGCGCGGCGTCTGTAAGTAGAAGTGCGGGCCGCCCGCGACGTGCCCCGGCCATGCCAGCCGCAGCGAGCATGTGCCCGAGTGCGCGACGTTCGTGTCAATGACCGGTAGGGGCGGCGCGTTCGTCGGCGCGCGGATTCCCTCGCAGGTCCAGCCGGGATGGCAGGGTTCGGCCCCGAGCCCCAGCTCGAACGACCCGTTTTCGAGCAGGTTGGCCGGCGTCGGATTCGCGGCGGCCGCGGCGGACGACAGGGCCAGCGCCGCCGCCAACGCCGGGATCGCCGGCCTATAATGCATCGCACGTTCGAAACGGTGTAAAATAACTTGTGGCGTCAACACCTTATGCATTAATTCGTCCCCTTCATTGACGTATGCTGGGCACCTTACTAACGTGACGACTCCAGTACAAGTACACATAGGGTAAGCAAGGAGAATCACCATGGTCCTTTTCTGTTGGCTGTTCCGGTGCGGCGGACGGCGCGGAAGCCGGCCCGCCACGAGATCGTGGAGGCGGCGTATCGTGTGGCTCGTGTTCGCGTGGACCGGACTGGCCGCGCTGACGGCGGCGCGGGGGGCGGAGCTGGCGGCGGAAACGGACCGGCCGGAGATGAGTACCTACGCGTTGGGGGAGCCGGTTACGCTCGACATCCGGGCAACGGGCATCCCCGCCGAGGCGGCGGGCCTGGTGCTGAATCTGCGCGTGCTCGATGCGCATGACGGCACGGTTACGAATGCCCGTCTTGCGGCGGTTGCGGACTCCGACGGCGTCTGGGAGACGGAGTGGTCCGCGCCGGCGGGGCGGCTGGGGTTTTACCGCGTCGCGCTGGGCTTGTCGGACGGGACGACCACGCCCGCGCGCGGCAGCCGGCCGGCGGGCATGGTGACCTATGCGGTGGTCCCCGATCCGGCCGAACGGACGCTGTATCCCCCGGACGATTCGCGCTTCGGCATGCAGGGCGGGTTCAACCCCGGCATCAATGTCGTGCCCTACCTGGGGTTTCGGTGGATCGTGGGGGGGTTCCAGTGGCGCCGTCTCGAACCGGAGCATCCCGGACAGTTTGCCGAGGCGGTGGCGGCCGCGCGCGAGCGGGGCAAGCCCGTGTACACGGGCGGGGGCGACCAGCTCCACTGGTACCATGTGGTCCGTGACGGCCGGCGCGAGCCGTGGACGCTGTATCCCATGGCCGCGCCCTATTGCGGTCAGCCGGACTGGGCCGTGGACCCGGAGATGCGGGCGTGCGCCACCGGGGTGATGAATGCGGAAGGGCGCAAGGCCTGGCCCGCCTACTGCCGGCAGGTTGCCACGGTCATGCAGGAGCGGTTCCCCGATTTGCCGTTCCGGCTCTACCAGATTACGTGGGAGCCCAACTATCCCTGGGGCTTCAAGGGCACATTGGACGACCTGGTCGATATCTATCGTCTGGCCTATCCCGTGATTCACAAGGTCGATCCCGGGGCCAGGGTAATCGGGGTGACCTACTCGGGCGGCTATCTGTCCCAATGGCTGGACGCGACGCGCAAACTCTTCGATATGGGCCTGGGCGACTATCTCGACGGGGTCAGCATTCACGGTTACAGCCGTGAGCCCGAGTCGATGATCGACGGGCTGCGCCGCCTGCACGAGGTCGTGCGGGAAGGCGCTGGCCGCGCGCTGCCGCTCTACATCACCGAGCAGGGTCATGCTACAAAAGACCGGCGCGAGGACGAAATCGTCCAGGCACGCAGCCTGGTGCGCGCCAACCTGATCTCGCTGGGCGAGAACGTGGCGTTCAATATGACGTTCTATATCTGCGACTTCGCCAAAGAGCCCGGCTACGGGTACTACTACAACCTGCACCCTGAACGCCCGCACGGCGCGCCGGCTATCAGCCCCAAGCCGGTCGTGCCGGCCTACGCAGCCATGACCTTCCTGCTGGACGGGTACCACAGTGCCGGACCGATCGAGTGGCTGGGCGATACGGCCATGGGGTATGCCTGCGAACGCGGCGATGATCCGCTCATCCTGGCGCTGTGGGACTACGGCGACACGCCGCGCGAGGTCGCGGTGCCGGTCGGGACGGACGAGGTCACGCTTTACGACTGGATGGGCAACGCGCGCACGGCGTCCGCCCCGGACGGCATGCTGCCGCTGACCCTCGGCCCGGAGCCCGTTTACGTGCAGGGGCCCGCGCGTCATATCTGGGGCCGCGCCGCCGTGCGGGCGCTGGAAATCCCCGCGCCGCGCCTGGGCACCCATCCCGGTCAAAGCGTGACGATCGAAGCGGTGTTGCATACCGACGGCGCGCCGCTGAAAGGACAGTTGGAGCTGGACGGCCCCGATGCGGTCCTGCCGCGGCCCCTGACACAAGACATTGCCGTCGCCCCCGGTGAGTCAGCCACGGTGCCCTTTACCGTCAGCCTGCGCCCCGATGTGCCGCTGGGCAATTATCCCCTGCGCATGCAGCTCGTGCGGGGCGGCCGGCCCGTGGCGGCCGACGGTCTGATGCTCAATGTGCGACCGCCCATCGCCCTCGAACAGATCCGGCCCGTGTTGACCGGCACGGGCGCGTTCGGCCTGCAGGTCCGCCTGCGCGAAGTCATGAACCGGCCCGTCAGCGCGCAATTGACCACCCGCCTGGAGGGCGTCCCCGAAACGACAAGCACCCGCGGGGTTACCCTGGCGCCCCTGGCCGTGACCGACGTTGTGTGCGAGGACGCCGGGCTTGACGTCCCGCCTCAGCGCCGGGTCCCGGCGATGGCGCAGTTGACCCTGGACAGCGGGTTTTCTTATGCCGAG
>JAFGIZ010000145.1 GCA_016929365.1 Lentisphaerota bacterium | reverse complement strand
CTGAACACTTTGTGCTGCAATACATTATGAACCCCACGACAAATTGTTCGACTCGTTTACTCAAACAATTCCGAAAGAAGGAGCTATCCGACGAAGTGTGGCGGTGAAGTGTGGCGCTTTGCGCCGTTCCCGCACTTAAACGCCACCCTTACGCGAATACCCTTACACGACCCGCTTACACGGTTTCTCCTGTTTTCACGAGTACAAGACATAGGGGGCACCCACACCAAAGCGGAAGGACCAATATTAAAGGCTCTTTCGTGAATTCTGTGGGTGGCGGGTTCCATGGGATCCAGCTGTGATAGGGTGCTCGTGTCACGAGCGTCAGGTTTTGGGTTTCAGGTTTCAGGAAAAGACGATGGCAGATAGGACTTACGCTTCGACCGGGACTCCGCCCGGTAGACGTTGCGGCTTCGCCGCCGAACGTCCAACACCGAACGTCGCATTGACCTTCGCGCTCCCCTTCGACGTTCGATGTTGAGCGTTCGATGTTCGGAGTAGACAACGTGTTGTCTACTCGAGGCCCGTAAGGGCCTGTATGTCCGTTGCGGACTTGGAGCTATATGGCTCAGGAAGGACATGTCATGCCGAGCTTGTCGAGGCATCTCCTGGCGAGCACAAAGACGGTTTGGGCAACACGCCGTCAACATGTGAACGTAATCAACATGGTATCGGTTCTCCCAAACAACGGGCTCCTGAAGGAACAGGGATGAGCGCTTTGATCAACATGGCGCGAAAGGCGAAACACGGCGCCCTGCACTGGCGGGTCCGCGCCCTGACGCGGCGCGACTGGCGCGAACGTTTCCACAAAGTCTATGCACTCAACCCGGACTATGCGCGGCCCTGTGCTCCCGGCGTGGAGGCTGAACACGCGGCGTTATGGAAGCCGCTGTGGCGGCGCGTGAGCTTGGATACGCTGCGGGTCTGCCGCGGCGTCGCGGGCCGCGCGCCGGTCGAGATCATGCCGGAAGAAATCTACGCGGCCGAAGTCGAACGGCGGCTCAATGCGCGGCGGATGATCGATCTGCTGGCTCACAAAAGCGCCTACGCGCGCTGGTTTGACCAGGACGCGTTTCCCGTGACCTGGCTGCACGACGTGGACGGGATCCGTTATGACCGGGAGTTTCACCGTGTTTCCGATACGGCGGCGGGGGATAGGGCGGCTGAATGGGACTATCCCGTGGTCCTCAAACCGAACCTGGATTCCTCCGGCGGGAAAGACGTGCACTTTGTCGAGACCCCGGAGCGACTGCGTGCGATGATCCGCGGCAAGCGGAACTTTGTCGTGCAGGAGCGCATTGAGGGGCATCCGTACTTCAGCCGTTTCAGCCCCGTGGGGCTCAATACCCTGCGCGTCTGCCTGTACCGGTCCGTGCGCGATGAACGGGTTCACGTTCTGAATGTTGCGCTTCGCATGGGCAAGGGCGGGTCGCTCGACAACCTTACGGCCGGAGGCATTGCCTGTTACGTGAACGCGGATGGACGTCTGAACCCCTATGCGGTGGACAAGTACGGCGTGCGGTTCAGCGCACACCCGGACAACGGCATTGTGTTTGCGGAGCTCGATCCGATCCCGGGGTTCGACGGGATTGAAGCCCTGGCGGTGCATATGGCGGAACAGATTTACCTCGCCCGCGTGGTGAGCCTGGATCTGGCGCTGGATGCGAACGGGCGCTGGCGCGTGATTGAGATCAACCTGTTCAATCAAACGATCCGGTTTGCCCAGTACGCGGGGCATCCCTTCTTCGGCCCGTTCACCCGCGAGGTGATCGAGTACTGTCTGCAGCGTCCCTGGGTCTGAACGATGCGTATCCTGCAACTGGTCCGGTGCATGGACATCGGCGGGCTCGAAGTCTTTGTCGCGGATCTGTCCGGGCAACTGGCGAAGCAGCGCCACGAGGTATTGCTGGGATGCCTGACGCATGCAGGGCCGCTGGCCGCGACCCCGTGTTTCCGGAGCCGCTGGGTGGGGCTGGCCCGTAGCGGATGGCCCGGGCTCGATCCCCTGTGCCTTCTGCGGCTGGTCCGTTTTGTGCGCCGTGAGGGGGTGGAGGTTATTCATTCGCACAACACCCAGGCCATGCTCTACGCGCTGCTTGCGGCGCCGTTGACGGGCGCGAGGCACGTGCACACCGTGCACGGGCGCGGCGTGCCGGGCAAAGCGTCCAAAGCCTGGAAGGCGGTCTGCCTTCGCCGCGTATCCCGCCGGGGGTCTCTGGTTGCGGTCTCCTCGGATCTGCGGCGTCTTCTGGTCGAGCGGGACGGCATAAAACCCGAAAGGGTGTGTACCGTGGTCAACGGGCTTGACATCCGACGCTTTTCCCGGTCCGCGGACCGGGCCGCGTGGCGGGTGCAACACGGAATTCCGGAGGGCGCCTTTGTGATCGGGAGTGTGGGCCGTTTCTCCCGCGAAAAGTGTTATCCGGGTCTTGTGGCCGGTTTCAGCCGGTACCGGAAAGGCGGGGGGGACGGGATTCTGCTGCTGGTAGGGGACGGGCCGGAACGGGCGGCCGTAGATGCGGCGATTCGTGAATATCGAGTCGAGGATGCGGTGTTGTTGCCGGGCGCGCAGCGGGAGATTGTCCCTTGGCTCCGGAGCATCGATGTGTTCTGCCTCTTTTCGTCAACCGAGGGCATGCCGGTGAGTCTGCTTGAAGCGTCGGCCGCGGGCCTGCCGTCCGTGGTCACGGATGTAGGGGGCAACCGCGAAGTCCTGGACGGCGGCCGCTGCGGGCTGCTGATCGAATCGGGCGACGAGGAAGCGCTCTCTCTCGCCCTGCAATCCCTGCACGATGACCCGGCCCGGCGGCAGCAGCTCGGCGAACGGGCCCGCCGGCGGGTGCGGGAGCGCTATTCCATTGAATCCAGCGCCCAACGCTATTTGACCCTCTATCGGGAGGGATGCCTGTGATTATCGCCTTCACCAAGGACTGGGACGACGTACCCACCTGCACGACCCACATTCTGCGCGAGATGGCGAAGACCCGCCCGGTCTTATGGATCGAGTCTATCGGAACGCGCCGGCCCAGCTTCAAGTCGGGAGGCAAGGATCTTCGCCGGCTGGTGCGCCGCTTGATCCGCCTTTGGCGCGGGCCCGAACGGAAGGAGAACCGTCTCTGGGTGCTGGCCCCCCTGCTTATTCCCAAACCCGCCGCGCCGTGGCAATGCCGCCTCAACCGCATTCTCTTTCGTTTCCAGGAACGCGCTGCCCTGCGGACGATACGCCGGTCCGCGGGCTCGGTTCCGCGCGCTCCGGTCTCCCCATCCGAATACTGGTCCTTTGTTCCGAACGCCGCCGACCTCCTTCCCGTCAAAGCGCGCGCAACCGTGGTTTACTATTGCGCCGACAACTGGGCGCTTTTCCCCGACCTGGACGGCGCTTACCTCGGCATCAAGGAGCGGGAACTCGCGGCCCGGGCGGATGTCATTTTTGCCTCGGCCCGGGGGCTTGTTGACAAAATGCGGCATCTTGTACAAGAGGTCCGGACAAACGGGGCGGATAACGTGGAGCCTGCGCGGCCGCAGGTTGTCTACGCCCCGCACGGCGTGGAGTATACTGAATTCGCGCGGGCCCTGGATCCGGATGTGCCGATTCCGGAGGACCTGGCCGCTTTCCCCCGGCCGGTTATCGGGTTTTACGGCAACATATGTCCGTGGATTGATTTTGACTTGGTGGCGGACCTGGCGGCGGCGAGACCGGCGTGGTCGTTTGTCCTTATCGGCGGGATTCAGTGCGAGGTCGGAAGCCTCGCCCATGCTTCCAATATCCATCTCCTCGGGCGCCGCGAGCACGCTGTGCTGCCCCTGTATTGCCGCGGTTTTGACGCCGCGATGATTCCTTACAACCTCGGCGATCCCCGGATGGAGACCGTCAATCCCGTCAAGGCGAAGGAGCTGCTGGCCGCCGGAGTGCCGATCGTGGCGGCGGATCTGCCCGAGCTCCGGGGTTTCGGCCGGGATGTGCTGTGTTGCCGCCACAAGGCGGAATGGCTTGCCGGGCTGGAACAACAGATTGCGCGGACCGACCGGCGGGATATTTCCCGGCGCATGCAGCCGGAGGACTGGCCGGCCAGAGTCGCCTGGCTGCGGCGTACCGTCGACGCTGGTACTCTTGGCCGCGGGGGAGATTCATAACATCCGATCTTTTTTGCACGATTTTGACAAAACAATGACATCGTGCGCTGCCGGCTGGAGTAGTATAGGAGCCGGCAAAGGGAGCTGTTGCAAATACCGGTGTACAACAGAGTTGCAGGTTTCGGGTTTCGGGTGTCAGGCGGGGAGCCATGTGAGGTAAGCGCTATGAACGGATTGTGTGACGATATGGAAGCGGCGGGGAATGTCTGTCGAAGACGCTGGAAGGGGCGCCGGAGTTCGGGTGTCAGGCCGTTTCTGTTTCCGTTGACACGCGCGGCATGCCGGTTGCCGCTGTGGCTGAGCGTGGCCGCGGTGTTGCTCGTCCCGTCTTTTCTACAGGCCGTTGAGCCCCGCACGTGGCCGCTTGACAACCCCGACCATTACACCGTGTCGGACGCGGACGATATTGAGGTCGCCGACGGCGTAGGCAGGCTGAAACTCAACGACCTGTCCTTCTACCAGGTGGTGCCCGACGACTACGACGGCGAGGAGGAGGGAGACGCCGAGGTCGAGCTCATGCATGCCGGCCCGCTGGGGTTGGTTGAGCTGGTTCAATCAGGGGGGATATACGCGGGTTCCGGGACGTTCCTGTCGCGCGTATTCGAGAAGCCGTCGGGGTCCGTGTGGCGGATGCTGGATGCCGCCGTCGGGAACGCCATGTTGCTGGGCGCTGCCGGCGAGATTCCGTCCGATCACGACGGGTTGATGGCCCTGTATCATCTCGACGGCAATCTGAGCGATGCGACGGGAGGGGCAGGAGCATTAAGTCCGCCTGCCGGCTCGCTTATATTTAATCCGGGTAGAATAGGGTCCGGCTCTCTTTTTATCGTACTCGATCGATATGCAACCGTGCCCAATGCGAACCTGTTGCACGGGGCCTCCGAGTTTACCATTTCCGTGTGGGCCAAGGCAGACAGCTTTGAGAAAGCGAATGACGGAATTGTGTTCTGCCGTTCGGATCAACCCTTTGGCATGTGTTTTAATCGCACGGAGGGGGCTCAGAATGCCTATGCCAGGATGGGGTTAACCTTCGGTGTGGCCCCGGTCAAGCTGAACGCCGGCCAGTGGTACAATTTCGTGATGGTCTACGACGGCACGAAAGTGGAGTTCTACATCGACGCGGACATGGCCGCATCCTTTCCTTTTTCGGGGTCAGTGGTACAGGGCAAGAACATATTGCTGGGCCGCGACACCTTGTACGGCGCGGACGGGTCGCTCAGAGATTTCGACGAACTGGCAATCTGGAACCGCGCGCTGTCCGCATACGAAATTCTCCAGCTATACCTGAGGCTGCGTTCGGTCAAGTTCTATGCCCGGTCCGGAGACAGCTTGCCGCTCGGCGGGGACTTTGCGGGGCCGGACGGCACCATGGACACGTTTTATGACGGCGTGCTCGAGCCGTTTGCGCCCAGTGACGCGTTTAACCAGGCCCATGACTATGCGCAGTATATGGCAGCGTTCGAGTCGGATGCCAACCAGGAGAATACGCCGTCCCTGGAATCGGTCACCATGGTGACCTCGCTGGGCTACGGTCCGGGCGATTATACCGTTGCCGATTTCAGCGAGGGCGATTTCAGCAACGTCACCAACGTGCCGGGCCGGCGGGAGCACGCTTTTCTGGGGTTGGCCAAGCAGGCGGACGGCGGGTACCCGGCGACGGGAACGTACCAGTCGCGCATTATCAATGCGGGCACGCCGGTGACCTGGACGCGGATCGAGTGGAAGCCGGCCTCAACGCCGCTTGAGTCGGGGATCGACGGGCTGGCGGGCTTGTACCACCTGGACGGGAGCTGGTCGGATGCGTCCGGCCGGAACCATCCCGGTTCGGCCTCGGCAACCGTAACCTACACCGAGAATGCCAAAGTCGGGAGGCGCTCGTGCCGTTTTGACGGAACCTCGGCGCAGGTGTCCATTGACGGGCTGGGCGATGTCAGGACGCTGGAGTTCTGGTTGCGGGCGCGCGAACCGGCCGGCGGCATGATGACGTTCACCGGAGGCACGAACGTGCCGATTGCCCGCGTATCGCTGCGGAATGGATGGGTGGAGACCTCGGGGTTCACCGAACCGGTAACGGTGTATGTCAATGCGTCTTCGGCTTCTCCCAAATTGCACTCCGGCTGGAACCACGTCGCGTTGACGTTGGAGAGCGGCATGGGGGTGACCAACCTGCTGGTCGGCGTCGCGGGGGACCGTCTGCGGATGGATATGGACGAGATGGCGGTCTACGACCGTACGCTGACGGCGGGCGAGATCGCCGCCCACTATACCTACGGGCACAGGGAGATCGCCGGAAAGGCGCTTTTCAGTCTGCGGGCGGCGAACACGGAAGACGGGGTGAAAGGCAAGAGCTTTACCGGCAACTTCAACGACCCGGCGGGTTCGGATCTGTTCGGCTACGCGGGCCAGTACGTGCAGTACCGGGTCCAGTTTACCGGAGACGGCGCCGCGACGCCGGGGATTTACGCGGTCGACCTGGCGTACAACGTGGTCAACACCAACCGGGACGATTCGGCCGAGGAATTCGGGCTGGGGACGTTTGTCGACGACAAGACGCGCTACTACGGCGATCAACTGGCCTTGACGGACCTCGGGCAGGTGGGGCCGTTCGGGACCCGCACGGCGGGCGACGCGACGTGGCGCGGGCTGTGGCAGATGGAGTCGGAGACCTGGGGGCCCGGCGACACGGTGCTGGACTCGTCGGGCGAAGGGCGGCACGGCACCCCGAGCG
>JAFGIZ010000144.1 GCA_016929365.1 Lentisphaerota bacterium | reverse complement strand
GGGCGGCGTCCTGGCAGCTCGGCTTGCGAAGCCCGAAGATGTCGGCGTGGCCGAGCCGGATGCGGCTCGGCGCAGGGCGCTGAAGCGGCGTTACGGGGTGCGGGTCTCGGTCCGCAACGCTCGGATTGCGGCGGAGGCACGCGTACTCGTGCTGGCCGTGAAGCCGCAGGTCCTGGACGCGGTGCTGGACGCCTTGGCGCCGGCGATCAGCCGGCGCCACCTCGTGGTATCGATTGCCGCGGGCAAGTCCCTGGCGGAGATCGAGGCCCGGCTGTCGCGGGCGCGGGTCGTGCGGGTGATGCCGAACCTGCCCTGCCAGGTGGGGCGGGGGATGAGCGTGTACTGTTCGGGGTCGCGCGCGACGCGGGCCGACGGCGCGACGGTCCGGCGGTTCCTGTCCTGTTTCGGCCGGGTGCTCGAATTGCCTGAAGCGCATTTTGACGCGGTGACGGCACTGAGCGGATCCGGCCCCGCGTTCCTGGCGTACTGTCTGGACGCGCTGGCCGCGGGGGCGGAGGCCGAGGGCCTGGCGCGCGGGGACGCCCTCCTGCTGGCTGAACAGACGATGCTGGGCACGGCGGCGCTGCTGCTCGAACGGGGAGCGGATCCCGCGGACCTGGTGGAAGCGGTTACGTCCAGGGGCGGAACGACCGCAGCGGGACGCGCCGTCCTGGAAAAAAGCGGCGCCGTGCGCCGGACGCTGATCCGCACGGTTCGGGCGGCGGCCGACCGGAGCCGCGCCTTAAGCCGGGATTAAGTCTGGGTCAGGATTTTCGGGCCGCGGCCTCGCGGATCAGTTTCATGCCGACGATTTCGCGCTGGATCTGGTTGGTGCCTTCGTAGATCTGGGTAATCTTGGCGTCGCGCATCATTTTCTCGACCGGATATTCCTTCATGTACCCGTAGCCGCCGAACACCTGGACGGCATCGGTGGTAACACGCATGGCCACGTCGGAGGCGTAGAGCTTGCACATGGCGGATATTTTGCTGACGTCCTTGGCGCCGCTGTCGATGTGGCGCGCGGCCTGGTAGACAAGGGCGCGTGCGGCCTCGACCTGCGTGGCCATGTCGGCGAGCATGAACTGGATGCCCTGGAACGCCGAGATCGGCTTGCCGAACTGGCGGCGCTCGCGGGCGTAGGCAACCGCTTCGTCGAGGGCGCCGGCGGCGATGCCGAGCGCCTGGGCGGCAACGCCCGGCCGGGACATATCGAAAGTCCGCATGGCCACCATGAAGCCCATCCCTTCCCGGCCGATCAGGTTTTTCGCGGGAATGCGGCAATCCTGAAAAATGAGTTCCCGTGTGGCGGAACCGCGGATTCCCATCTTGTTTTCCTTTTTCCCGAATTCAAAGCCGGGCGTACCTTTCTCCACCACAAACGCGCTGGCCCCGCGGGCGCCGCGCGAACGGTCCGTCATGGCCACCACGGTGTAGATTTCGGCCTCGCCGCCGTTGGTGATCCACTGCTTGGTGCCGTTGAGGACATAGCTGTCGCCGTCTTTTACCGCAGTGGTCCGGATGGCGCCGGCATCGCTGCCGGCTTCCGGTTCGGTCAGGCCGAAGGCCGCCAGCGCCTCGCCCGCGGCCAGCCGGGGCAGGTAGGCTTTTTTCTGTTCTTCGGAACCAAACAGAATAATCGGGAACATGCCGAGGCCGGAGGCGGCAAGGGCCAGGGAAATGCCGCCGCAGGCCTTGGACAGCTCTTCCACCACAATAACCATGTCGAGGACGCCCCCGCCCATCCCGCCGTACTGCTCCTCGATCCAGACGCCGAAAAGGTCGGCCTGGGCGAGGACCTTAACGATATCCCAGGGGAATTCGCCGCTCTCGTCGTATTCGGCGCGAACGGGCTTGATTTTCTCTTCGGCAATTTGCCGGCAGAGATCGCGGATCATGAGCTGCTCTTCGGTCAATCCGTAATCCATGAGGGGTTCCTTTCTTTGGGAATTGGACGGGGGGATGGTAGGGAGCGGCGCCGGGGCGGGCAAGCAAAAGTTTTTTGGGGCGCCTGCGCCCCTGGGACGCGGGCGATTCTGCTTGTAAGGCGGGGCCCGCGTGGCCTAGAGTTCTGGCCGTTTTCGGCATGAAAGAAGTCGGCATAGGTATTGTCGGATTCGGTACGATCGGCACGGGTGTCGTCGAGGGGTTGCAGCGTAACGGCGCGTTGATCGCCGAGCGGGCGGGGGCCCGTCCGGTTGTACGCCGCATCGCGGACATCGACACCGCGCGCGACCGCGGGATTGCGCTGGCGGCGGGCGTGCTGGTGGAAGACGCGGAGGCGGTCGTTGCCGATCCGGCGGTTGACGTGGTCGTGGAGCTGATCGGCGGCACGGGCGCGGCGGGGGAGGTCGTGCGCCGCGCCCTGGAGGCCGGGAAGCCGGTGGTGACAGCCAACAAGGCCTTGCTCGCGGAGCGCGGCCGGGAGTTGTTCGAATTGGCCGGGGCGCGCCGGGTCGACCTGTATTTCGGGGCCAGCGTGGGCGGGGGCATCCCGATCGTGCGCGTCTTGCGCGAGGCGCTGGCGGGGAACCGGATCGCCAGTATCCTGGGCATTCTAAACGGAACGTGCAACTACATCCTGACGCGGATGGAGGCGGAAGGCCTCTCGTTCGACGCGGCGCTGGGCGAGGCGCAGGCGCGGGGGTTTGCCGAAGCGGACCCGTCGCTCGACGTGGACGGGCTGGATACGGCGCACAAGGCCGTTATTCTGGCCTCGCTGGCGTACGGGTTCATCGTTCCGATGCGCGCCGTCAGCGTGGAAGGGCTGCGGCGGGTATCGGCGACGGACATCGTGTACGCGCGCGACTTGGGCTATCGGATCAAGCTGCTGGCGGTCGTCAAGGACACGGAGGACGGGATTGAGGTGCGGGTGCATCCGACGCTGGTACCGCTGGACCACGTTCTGGCCTCGGTCAGCGGGGAGTTCAACGCCGTGATGGTGCGGGGGGACCTGGCGGGGGAGACGCTGTATTACGGGCGCGGAGCGGGGCGTTATCCGACGGCCAGTACGGTCATCGGGGATATCGTGGACGTGATCCGCAATCTGGGGGCCGGCTCGCCCGCGAGGGTGCCGGCCATGCAGGCGGGAACGGCTTCGTTCCGGCCGATGGCGTCGGTCCGGACGCGGTATTACCTGCGGCTGGCACTGCTGGACCGGCCGGGCGCGCTCGCGCGCACCGCGGCGGTGCTGGGTGCGCACGAGATAAGCATTGCCTCGGCCGTCCAGCATGAACAGGGCGAGGCGGACGGCGATTATGCGCCGGTTGTCCTGCTGACCCACGAGGCCCGCGAGGCCGCCTGTGACGCCGCCCTGGAGGATCTCGGGGCTCTGGACGTCGTGGGCAGCGCCCCCTTGCGGCTGAGGATTGAAGAATGAAGGTCTGCAAATTCGGCGGATCGTCTCTGGCGGACGCGGCGGGCGTAGGCCGGGCTTGCGACATTGTCCGGGCCGACCCGGAACGCCGTGTCGTGGTCGTATCGGCGCCGGGCCGGCGATATGCCGGCGACGACAAGGTCACCGATCTGCTGATCGCGTGCGCCGGTCGGGGCCTGGAAGGAAAGCCCGCGGATGCGCTGCTTGCGGCCGTGGCTGGCCGTTTCCGCGAGGTGCAGGAGGCCCTGGGGTTGCCGGCGGCCCTGAGCAGTGAGATCGAGGCGGACGTGCGCCGCCGGCTGCAAGGCGACCGGAGCCACCGTGAGCGCTTTATCGATACGCTCAAGGCGGCGGGGGAAGACGGCTGCGCGCGGCTCGTCGCCGCGGCCCTGGCGGCGCGGGGGGTGGATGCCCGGTACCTGGATCCGGGGCAGGCGGGGCTGTTGTTGAGCGATGAATACGGCAACGCGCAACTGCTGGAGGAATCCTACGAGAACCTGGCGGCGCTGCGGGAGGCGCAGGGCGTGACGGTGTTCCCCGGCTTTTTCGGCTACACGCGTGAAGGGTACGTGGTCACGTTTCCGCGCGGAGGCTCTGACATTACGGGGGCGATTGTAGCGGCCGCGGTCAACGCCGAGCTTTACGAGAATTTTACGGACGTGGACTCGGTTTTCTCCGCGGATCCCCGCCTGGTGCCGGACGCGGCGCCGATTTCGGAATTAACGTACAGGGAAATGCGGGAATTATCGTACGCCGGCTTCGACGTGCTGCACGATGAAGCTATTGTGCCGGCGGTGCAGGCGGGCGTGCCGATCTGCATCAAGAACACGCACCGCCCGGAGGGGCCGGGTACCACGATCGTACCCGAGCACCGGCAGGCGGGCTCGCGGGTGGTGGGCATTGCCAGCAGCGGCGGGTTTTGCACGATCTACGTCAGCAAGTATCTCATGAACAGGGAGATCGGGTTCGGGCGGCGTGTCCTGCAGGTGCTCGAAGACGAAGCGTTGTCGTACGAACACATGCCGTCCGGGATCGACAACTTGTCCCTCGTCGTGGCGGAGTCGGACCTGGACGCGGCGACGGAGGCCCGCGTGGTGGGGCGGTTGCGCGGGGACCTGGCGGCGAGTGACGTCAGCGTGGAGCGCGGCCTCGCGCTCGTGATGCTGGTGGGCGAGGGCATGCGGTACCATGTCGGGCTGGCGGCGCGCGCGACTCGGGCGCTTGCGGAAGCGGATGTCAACATCGAGATGTTAAACCAGGGATCTTCCGAAATCAGTATGATGTTTGGTGTCAAGGCGGAGGCCCGGGAGCGTGCGGTACGGGCCTTATACGACGCGTTTTTCCGGAACCCGGCCTGAGGGCGGTGTTCCGGGAGGCGCGGGGACGGAAGCAATATGAAACGAGTGGTGCTGTACGATACGACGCTGCGCGACGGGGCGCAG
>JAFGIZ010000143.1 GCA_016929365.1 Lentisphaerota bacterium | reverse complement strand
GCATCGAGGGCCCGGGGCGCCAGCCGGCCGTCCGGGGTTGCCCGTCCCGGGTGGATCATGGCTTCCGGGACCTGGGCGGCCACGACGGGGGCAACCGGCTCCGGGACGAGCGCGGATACGAGGCCCACGCCCGAACGCAGGGCTGCGCGCGCGGCCAGCACGACGGCCCCCGCATAGCCGGGCGCGCCCCCGACCAGCAGCACGTGGCCGAAGGTTCCCTTGTGCGCGCTGCGTTTCCGCCTGGGCAGGCAGGGACGGATATCCGGCGGGGTGATCAGCTCGAGGTCCGCCGGCACGGCTTCGACGAAGCTCCGGGGAATGCCGATATCGACAACCTCGAGCACGCCGACGTAATCGACGGCGCACGGCTCCAGGCATCCGCGTTTCGGCAGTCCCATGGTGACCGTGACGTCCGCGGCGACGGTCGCGCCGGGCGCCGCGCCGGAATCGGCGTCGAGCCCCGACGGAATATCCACCGCCACGACGCGGGCACGGCGTCCGAGCGCATTAACCGCGTCGATGGCGGCCGCGGCCGGGCCGCGAGCCGCACCCTGAATACCGGTGCCGAGCAGTCCGTCCACAACGACGTCCGCGTCCTGCTCCAGGATGTCGGGCTGCCGCCAGGCATCGGCTTCCGTACATTCCCGGGGGGCGAGCCCGGCTTCGATCAACCGCTGTACATGCGTGCGCGCGTCGCCCGTGAAGTCTTGCACGCGGGACGTTGTTGCCACGCCGACGTCGCAGCCCGCCTCGAGCAGGCGGCGCGCCGCCACGAATACGTCGCCGCCGTTGTTGCCCCGGCCGGCGAAGAGGCGCACGCGGCCGGGGACGCGGCCCGTCTCGGCCAGGAGGCGGCGGACGGCCTGCGCGACGCCCGCACCGGCCTTTTCCATGAGCATCTCGCCGGGAATGCCGGCTTCGTCGATCGTGCGCCGGTCCAGGGCGCGCATCTGTTCTGCCGTGACGGCTTTCATGACCGGGATAGCCGCGCGCGCATTTCCCGGACGGCCGCTTCCAGGCCGACGAAAACGGCGCGCGCGACAATACTGTGACCGATATTGAGGGTGTCGAGATGCGGCACCGTGAGGATTGCGTCCACCGTCTGCAGCGTGATGCCGTGTCCGGCGTTCACGCGCAGGCCCAGCGCGTTGGCCTGTGCGGCAGCCCGCCGCAACCGGTCGAGCTCGCGCGTTGCGTCCGCACCGGAGGCGCCGCAATACGCGCCGGTATGCAGTTCAATGCAGGGGGCGCCGAGTGCATGCGCCGCCTCGATTTGCGCCGGTTCCGCATCGACGAAAAGACTGACTTCGATACCGGCCTCGTTCAGGGTGTGCACCGTGGCACGCAGCCCGTTGCCCGCGCCGGCGGCGTCGAGCCCGCCTTCGGTGGTCAGTTCCCTGCGCTTCTCGGGTACGAGACAGACCTCGTCGGGATGCACCTCGAGGGCGACGGCCACGATGTCGGGCACATCGGCCATTTCGAGGTTCAGCCGGGTGCGCAGCGTTCCCCGGAGGGTCCGCACATCGGCATCCTGGATGTGACGCCGGTCTTCGCGGAGGTGGACCGTAATTCCGTCGGCGCCGGCCGCCTCACAGAGGCGGGCGGCTTCCGTGACGTCCGGATAGGACGTTCCACGCGCCTGGCGCAAGGTGGCGACGTGGTCGATATTGACGCCGAGTCTGACGCGGGAAAAAAGCATGGCGGCCGAATCCTTTGGCAGTAGATCAATACGGTCATCATACGCGGTCCGGGCGGGGTGTCGAGCGCAGAGTAAGACAGGCTTGCGTTTCCGGTCGCGGCAGGGCAGGATGACGGCATGATGAATACGGAAACGGAACGGCCGGAGGCTGCAGGAGCGGGTCCGGAGGCGGATCTGGACGCGTTGAAAGCCATGGCGCGGACCTACGGACCACGGCTTGCGCTCGGCGCGGGCGTCGTGCTGCTGGCGTTCGCGGGAACATGGGCGTACAAGAACCACAAGGCCGGGGCGGTGCGCCGGGCCGCGGAACTGCTGGCGTCCGCGCAGACGATGCAGGACCTGGAAACCGTGGCGGAGCGGTACGCTGAGACACCCGCCGCCCCGGCTGCCCTGATCCGCCTGGCCAAGGCGGCGTACGACATGGGCCGCTATGATGCGGCGTTTGAACGCTACGAGGATTTTGTCGCGCGGTACGCGCAACATCCGCTGGCCGACGTGGCGGCGCTCGGGAAGCTGCATTGTCTCGAGGCGCGGGGCCAGCTCGAAGAGGCGCTGCGGGGGTTCGACGCCTTCATGGAGGCGCATCCGGGCCATTACCTCTACCCGCAGGCCGTGTTCGGCAAGGCGCGCTGCCTGGAGCAGCTCGGCCGCCCGGACGAGGCGCGGATCGTGTACGAAGACTATATCGCCGCGTATCCCGGCAGCGGTTGGGCTTCGCGGGCTGAAGATCTGCTGGGGAGTATGGAACGGCGGATAGCGTTCGGCTCCGGGGGTGCGGCCTCCTGGATCCCCGCGGAGGATCAACCGGTTTTCGAGGCCTTTCCCGCGCCCGCGCAGTCCGACGAATAGGCAAGGCCGGCCTTCGGCGGCGGGCGTGCTCCGGCTGCGGTTCGCCGTACGCGTCCACCCGGTTCGGCTCAGGACCTGTTCGCGTCGTCCGGAGCGGATCCTGATTCCGGCGGAAGCCCGGTGCGTTCGCCTTCTTCCTTGCCCTTCTTGAACTCGCCGAGGCTTTTCCCCAGCGAACGGGCCAGGTCGGGAAGTTTCCGCGCGCCGAAGAGCAGAAGAATCACGAAGAAAACGATCAGCAGTTCCCAGAGACCGGGAGCTCCACCCGTGAACAAGGCCAGGCTCATCGTAACGTCTCCCCTTTCGCGTGCGCTGCGGAAACAGCCTTTTGCCGGGCGGGGCGTAGCCCGGCCGTTCCTGTTCCCGAAAGCATGTCCGGAACAGCACGGCGTCCACGCCGGCTGCCATGTTCCGCAACAGCAACCATCTGTAGGCGAGTCTATCCGTTGCCCCGGGAAAAGCAAGCGTTAACGGCGCCTCAGGGCGCGGGCGGCTTCGCGGTCGGCATCCTGGCGGCGCAGGGTTTCGCGTTTATCGTGTTGCCGCTTGCCGCGGCAGAGGCCGAGCTCGATTTTGACGCGGCCGCGCTTCAGGTAGACGGCCAGGGGGACGAGGGCCAGGCCCTTCTGCTCGCTTTGCGCCTGCAGCCGCTGGATTTCCTTCTTGTGCAGCAAGAGCCGGCGCGGCCGGGTCGGTTCGTGGTTGAACCGGTTGCCCTGCTCGTAAGGGGGGATATTCAAATTGATCAGGACTGCTTCGCCGTTCTCGAACTGCGCGAACGCGCCTGCAAAACCGACGCCCCCCCGGCGGACGGCCTTGACTTCGGTGCCGCGCAGGGCGACGCCGGCCTCGATGCGCTCAAGGACCTGGTAATCGCGGCGCGCTTTCCGGTTGACGGCGAGGGCGGAACGCTCGGGCGGAGCCGTCATGTATCCTGCGGGGTAAACTCCATTTCGGCGACGAGCTTGCCCTCTGCGATCTCGCGCAGCACGATGTCGACGGGTTCCTCGTCCGGCCGTTCCGGCTTCACGTAGGGGCGAAACCCCGCGTTAAGCTGGCGGACGCGCTTGGAGACCATGTTGATCAATACCGGGACGTTCGGAACCCGGGCTTTTGCGGCTTCGAGGAGTTTGAGATTCAAAGGCCGATCCTTCCTCTACATAGTTGAGCGGGGCGCAGTATATGCGCCCCGCTCGCTGAAGTCAACCCTGGTTCGAGCGGTTACATCATGCCGCCCATGCCGCCCATGCCGCCCATGCCGCCTTCCGGCGAGGGCGCTGGCTTGTCGTCTTCCGGAATGTCGGTGACCATGGCCTCGGTGGTCAACAACAGGCCCGCGATACTGGCTGCGTTCTGCAGCGCGCAGCGTGTGACCTTGGCCGGATCCAGTACGCCGTCCTTGATGAGGTCGGAGTACTCGCCGGTCGCGACGTTGAAGCCGCTGTTGCCCTTGCCCTTCTTGACTTCCTGGACGACAAGTGCGCCTTCCATGCCCGCGTTGTTTACGAGCTGGCGCAGCGGCGCTTCGAGCGCCTTGCGCACGATCTCGACACCGACGGCCTCGTCGCCTTCGGCTTCGACGTTGTCCAGTGCGGTCTGGGCGCGCAGCAGGGCCACGCCGCCGCCGGCCACCACGCCTTCTTCCACCGCCGCACGCGTGGCGTGCAGAGCGTCTTCGACGCGGGCTTTCTTTTCCTTCATCTCCGTCTCGGTCGCCGCGCCGACGTTGATCACGGCTACGCCGCCGGCCAGCTTGGCCAGGCGCTCCTGCAGCTTTTCGCGATCGTAGTCGGACGTGGTTTCTTCGATCTGCCGCTTGATCTGTGCGACACGGCCCTGGATGTCGGAGGTTTTGCCGGCGCCTTCCACGATCGTGGTGTTTTCCTTATCGACCGTGATGCGCTTGGCCTTGCCCAGGTCGTCCAAGGACACGTTTTCGAGCTTGATACCCAGATCCTCGGTCAGGCATTTGCCGCCGGTCAGGATCGCGATATCCTCGAGCATGGCCTTGCGGCGGTCGCCAAAGCCGGGGGCCTTGACGGCACAGCACTGCAGGGTGCCCCGCAGGCGGTTGACCACCAGCGTGGCCAGCGCTTCGCCTTCGACGTCTTCGGCAATAACCAGCAGCGGACGGCCCGCCTTGGCCACGTTCTGCAGCAGCGGGAGCATGTCCTGCAGGTTCGAGATCTTCTTCTCGTGAATCAACACGTAGGCGTCCTCGAGCACCGCTTCCATGTTCTCCGTATCCGTCGCAAAATACGGCGACAGGTAGCCCTTGTCGAACTGCATGCCCTCGACGACGTCGAGCGAAGTTTCAATGGTCTTGGCTTCTTCGACGGTAATCGTGCCGTCTTTGCCGACCTTGTCCATCGCGTCGGCGATGATTTCGCCGATCGTCTTGTCGCCGTTGGCCGAAATCGTCGCGACCTGCGAGATCTCGGTGTGCTCCTTGACCTTCTTGCTCATGCGGGCAATCCGGTCGATGACGCCTTCGGTTGCCTTATCGATGCCGCGCTTGAGGCTCATGGGATTCGCTCCGGCCGTCACGTTCTTGAGGCCTTCGCGG
>JAFGIZ010000003.1 GCA_016929365.1 Lentisphaerota bacterium | reverse complement strand
GCCCGCCGCCTGAAGGCGGCGCTCTTCAATGCTTTGTTGTTCGCGGCTGCCAAGGGGCTGGGCGACCTCGAAGACATGAACAGAGCCGTGTGCGACATCCTCGGCATGTCGCGCAGCCCGCTGGAGATGATGCGTGAGATGGGGCGCGACGGCGTACGCAAGGAGTTACGGAGACTCTCCGCTGAGGCGGGCCCGCGGTTCCAACCGGCCTTGGCCGATGTTCTGGAGGCATGATGCCGCTTGTGAAACTGCAGAAGGTCACGCGACGGTACCGGCTGGGGCAGACCTCCGTGACCGCGGTCGAGGATGTCGACATCGAGATCGACCGGGGCGAGTTCGTCGCCCTCTGGGGGCCCTCGGGATCCGGCAAGTCAACCCTGTGTAACCTCGTCGGCTGCATCGACCTGCCCTCCTCGGGCTCCGTGGAGGTCAACGGTCGAAACGTGGCCGATCTTTCGGACGACGCATTGTCGGAGCACAGGAACCTGTCGGTCGGCTTCGTGTTCCAGCAATTCAACCTTGTGCCGGTACTGACCGCGCTGGAAAACGTGATGCTGCCGCTGAACCTTCGTGGGGTCGCGGCGCGCGAGGCGCGCGCTCACGCGATCGACCTGCTGGCCGAACTGGGCATAGCCGATTTTATGGCGCACCGGCCCGACAAGCTCTCCGGCGGCCAGCGGCAGCGCGTTGCGATTGCGCGCGCGCTGGTCGGGAAACCTGCCCTTGTGATTGCGGATGAGCCTACGGCCAACCTGGATTCCGGGAACGCGCTGCGCATCGTATCGCTGATGGGCCAGTTGAACAAGTCGCACGGCACGACGTTCATCTTCGCCACGCACGACCAGAGACTGCTGGACCGCGTAAGCCGGCGCATCCTGCTGGCGGACGGACGCGTGGTCGAGGACACAACGCAGGCGGGAGCACGGTAGCGCCATGTGGACGTGGATAAAGCTCGGCGGCCGGAATCTCCTGAAGAATAAGCGGCGCTCGGCGTTCACGGTTGGCGCGGTCGCTCTTGGTTTTGCCGCCGTGAACGTGTTCGGCGGCTTCACGGCCTACGTGTACCGCGGTATCGAGGACGGCTTCATCTATGCCCACGCGAACGGCCACCTGACGATCTTCAAGAAGGGATTCCTCGAAGAAGGCGCCCTCGATCCTGCGTCGTTTCTTCTATCGGAAGAGGATCTGGCCAGGATTCACGAGGTTTGCATGGAGGATCCGCGCGTGGTGCTGGCGACCCCGCAGCTGCGCATTTCCGGCATGATCAGCAACGGGAAGTCCTCGGTCATCTTCCTCGGGGTCGGGCGGGTCCCTTCGGACGAGATCGCCATTCGCAGGCGGGCCGGCGGTTTCGTGAAACTGCTGAGACCGTTCGATGGGCAGGAACTGCGCGATGACACCAAGCAGGATGTCTCGGCGGCGCCGGGGCTGGCTGAAAAACTGGGGCTGGGGCTCGGGTCGGACGCCATCGTCTTCGCTCCGACGATCGACGGCCAGATGAACGCGCTGGACGCGCACATCGTGCAGTTGGTCGATTCGCCGGATGAAGTGCTGGCGGACAAGATCCTGATCGTTCCGCTGGAGTTCGCCCGGTCGCTCTATGACACGACGGGCGCGGACCGGATGACCGTCCTGATCGAGCACACGCGCGACACGGCCGCGGTCCGCGAGGCACTCGACGTGCGGTTGGCCGCCGCCGGTCTCGACGTGGAAATCAAGACGTGGCAGGAACTGCGCGTTTCGTACTTCAAGATCCGGAACATGTTCGACGTTATTTTCATATTCATCTTCGTCATCGTCTTCATCATTGTCCTGCTGTCAGTCGTCAACACGGTGGGCATGGCCGTGGTGGAGAGAACGCGCGAGATCGGCACAATGCGTTCGCTTGGCCTCAAGCGGAGGGGCGTCCTGATCATGTTTGCGGCCGAGAGCGCGGTCATGGCGCTGGTCGGGTGCGTCCTCGGTCTCGCGCTGACCTTGCTCGCCGTGTTCGCTCTCGACCTCGCGGGTCCGACATGGATCCCGCCCACGATCACCAGGCGCGTGCCGCTGCAGGTCTACCTCGTCCCGGAGTACCTGCTATTGAGCCTGCTGTGCCTGATACTGCTTGCGATGTGCACCGCGGTCGTGCCCGCCCGACGCGCCGCCCGCATAGACATCGTCGATGCCTTGGGACATGTGTAAACAGGAATACAGCATGCACGAAAGAGGAGACAGGATCGGCGGTTCCCGAAATCTCAAACCATATCGGCACGGGCCGTCCGCCGCCATGTTGTGCTGGGTTTCCGCACTGGCGGTTGCCGCTGCCATGGACCCGCCCGACATCCTCCGCGAGGCCGACAAGGCGCGGGGAAATCTCGGCGGTGTGTCGTGGCGGATCGAGATGCTGGCGGCCGAAGGCCGCCGGACCAACACGATGTCGTGCACCGTCAAGGCACGTGGGTTCGACGTGCTCGTGGAAATGCTCGCGCCCCCGAAGCGAAAGGGCAACAAGCTCCTGATGCTCGACGGCAACATGTGGTTTTACAAGCCCGACCTCAGCAAACCCGCCCCGATCTCCCAGCGGCAAAAGCTGATGGGGAACGCGGCGTACGGCGATATCGCGACGACCAACTACGCGGAGGACTACGATGCGACCCTGCTGCGCGAGGAATCGGTGGACGGCGAGACCTGCTACCTGTTCGACCTGAAGGCGCGATCGAAGAAGGTCACCTATGACGGCATCCTCTACTGGGTATCGAAGGAGCGCTTGGTCGGCGTAAAGGCGGACTACTACACCGTGTCCGGCAAGAAGTTCAAATCGGCGGTCATGACATATGACAACGAAGTGCGGGGCGAGGACGGAGAAAGCCTGTCGTTCGTCTCCAGGATAATTATTCGTGACGAGATGGGCTCTTCGGACAGCACAACCATGTCTTTCTCGAATCCCGTCCTTGAGGAAATCCCTCACAGCGTTTTCGATCTCAACCTCCTGATGCGATGAACGACGGCCGCGCGATACGGCGCCCTGACAGGGCGTGTAGGGCAAAGGCCGTCGGTTACGGCCAGGACGCCGGCCCGAAGCAATCCGAAGCGCATTGCATCCGGCGCGTTGCGCTCGTTATTCTCACGGCATCTGTCCTCCTCCCCGCCCCCATCTCCGCCGAGGAGGCGTCCCCGGATTTCATCCAGATTGTCGGCGACGCTTTCGAAGCAACCGTCCGACTTCTCGGCTACGGCATTGTTCGCGATCCCGTCGAACCGGTGCTTAACACAAACGGCCTCGCGTTAGAGCCGGTGGTGCTCGGCATCTACACAAACGGGCTGCCGGCGCCGAGCCGGTACCAGTGGGAGGCCGATCTACGGGTGGACGTGTCGCTTAGGCTGAAGCGGCTTGTCCTGAGCGCCAAACCGCGCGTCGCGTTGAAGTACGAGGAATGGGACAACGGGGCCCGGTCCGGCGATTCCAAGACGTCCGCGGACGTCTTCCTCAACGAGTGGCTCGCGCGCTGCGAAGTGATCGAAAACCTGTTCGCATCGTACGCACGCCAGAACCTCCAGTGGGGGCCATCGTACCTCTTGTCGCCGTCGAATCCATTCGACACGGACAACGGGCGCAACCACCCGAAACAGGAACTGCCGGGCTCCGATTACGCGCAGCTGGTGTGGACACCGGACTACCGTTGGACGCTTTCGGTCATCGCAAACACCGCGGAGGGCAGGCGGAATGTGACCCGAAACGTGGACGCACCTTACCAGCAGGCCCTGTCCGGCCTCAACGACTGGCGCGACGCGCAGGCGGAGTTGATCGATGCCGGGTATATGGCCGCTGTGCGACGGATCAACGACTCGGTCCCGTGGGGCACGGGACCGCGGTATGACTCGCTCGTATCGCAGGCCGCTAAGGAGCGGGATGCCGAGTACGCTCGCCTTCAGGAAGGGTACAGCAAGCAGTTCGCGGCCCTGGACGATTGGCGCACAGGCACGGCCCAGGAATTCGAGCCGTCCTACGCGCTCAAGGTCGACCGGCTCATGGAGGGCCGGTACGCGAGCCTGATCATCTCACGGCGCGAGGGAAGCGATCCGCGGTTCGGCTTCTTCGGCAGCTGGCATGCCGCCGAGGCGGTCGTACTCTACACCGAGGGCAGTGTGGCTGAGGGCGACATCGAAATGCTCGTGGGCGAGTCTTACAGTCTGCCGACGGGCGGCCTGCTTGCATTGGAGTACTTCTACAACGAGAGCGGCAATCGTCATGATCCGATCAGCCAGTGCTTGCCGCCGTTCCTCCCGGTCGATCCGCGCGAGATCTTCCTCCGGCGTAACTACCTGTTCCTGCAGTACTTCGATCCTGACATCATGGGCTCAACCGATGTGACGCTGCGCTGGATGATCAACCTGGACGACGAGTCCGGCTCTTTGCTCGGTCTCGCCGAACACGAACTCGCCGATCACGTCCAGTTGTTCGCCACAACCACCATTAATACGGGAGACCGCGACACCGAGTTCGGCGCCACCTTCAAGTATGCGCTGACCGCCGGGGTGCAGTGCATCTGGTGAGAACATTGGGGATGGGGAGACGGAGCGCGTATTTGCCCTTTACAAAGAGCAGGGCAAAGGGGATGATGGCCGACCGCTTTTTCAAGGGAGAAAACGACATGGCAGAAACATGGACACGCGAACGCGTACTGGCCGACCTGCTGGAGCTGGTTACGGATATGACCCGCGATTTCGAAATCGATTTCGAAGGCGGTATTACGCCCGAATCCCGCTTCGGCGCCGACCTGGAATTCGAGTCCACGGACGTCGTCGAACTGGTGGGCGAAATCGAAACCCGCTTCAAACGCCGCCATATACCGTTCGATAAGCTGATTCTCAAGGACGGCCGCTACGCCGACTTCTCGATCCGGGAACTGGCGGATTTCCTCCATCAAGAATTGAATACGCCGCCGGCATAAGGTCCCGCAACGAGAACGCCCATGAAACCCCGCACCCTGCTGATCGCCCTCGACGGCGCGGACTTCCGCGTGCTCGATCCGCTGATGCAGGAAGGCGTGATGCCGTTCCTCAAGGCCTTCGCGGAACGCGGCGTGCGGGCCGACCTGCTGTCCTCCCCCCATCCACTGACCCCGCCCTCTTTCTCGACCATGGTCACCGGCCGCAGCCCCGGCCATCACGGTATCTTCGATTTCGTGCGCGGCGAAGACAAGGGGCGGGGCGTTTTCTTTACCCTGTACAGCGCCAACGATCTGCGCTGCGAAACCGTCTGGTCCATCGCCGACCGCCAGGGCCTCTCCTCGACCGCCCTCAATTTCGTCATGACCTCCCCCGTGACCCCCGTCCGGGGCTACGTCGTGCCCGGCATGGTGCAATGGAAACACCTCCGCCGCCACGTGCACCCGCCCGCCTTCTACGAAACGCTCAAGACCTTCCCCTGGTTCCACCCCCGCAGTATGTGCTGGGATTTCGATCATATCGGCAAGGCCATCGTCGGCGACTACCAGACCGATTCGCGCGAGTGGATCCGGCACCACATCGAACGCGAAAGCCAGTGGTTCCATATCGCCACGCACATCATGGAGCACGACCCCACCGACCTCTTCTCCATCGTCTTCGACGGGACCGATAAGCTGCAGCATATCTGCTGGGAATACCTGGACCCCGCCTTCTTTCCCGAACAGCCCGGCGCGGAGTGGCAGGAAGCGCGCAGGCTGACCCTGGAGTATTTCCGCGAGCTGGACGGCTACCTGCGCGGGCTCGTCGAACGGGCAGGCCCGGACAGCCGCGTCTTCATCGTGTCGGATCACGGTTTCGGGCCGGCGCACCTGACTTTCCGCGTCAACCAGTTCCTCTGCAACCTCGGCCACCTGGCCTGGCGCGACCGGGACAAGTCCCTGGCCTCCGGCGAAAAGGAATTCCAGCTCGACCTGGACTGGGAAAAAACCGTCGCCTACTGCGCAACGCGCAGCAGCAACGGCGTCTTTATCCGCGTGGCCCGCCGCCCCGGCGATCCCGGCATCCCGCCCGACCGCTACCAGGCCTTCCGCGACGAGCTCATCGCCGCCTTCCGCGGCGTCAAGGACCCGGAAACCGGCCTCCCCGTTGTCCGCGATATCCTCGTCCGGGACGAGTTCTTCGCCGGGCCCGCGATGGATCTGGCTCCCGACCTTACCCTCGTGCTGGATGACTACGGCATGGTCTGGACCTCGCCCGGCGACCGCCTGGTGGAACACAAGCGCCAGATCAAGGGCACACACCATCCGCTCGGCGTCTTCCTGGCCGCCGGGGCCGGCCTCCGGGAGGGCGAGACCCTCGAGAAAACGCTGACCATGGAACAGATCGCCCCGACATTGCTCTACAGCCTGGATCTGCCCATTCCCGAGAACTTCGAGTCACCCGCGCCCGCGCCGGTTTTCGCGGCGGACCGCCTGCAGGCCCGTCCGCCGCGCCTCGGGCCGCCGGCCTGGGAAGCCGCCGAAGGCTCCGGGGACACCGCGGCGTCCGCGCCCGCGGCAACCGACGAAGAAGAAAAAGCCGTTTATGACCAACTCCGCGCCCTCGGCTACATGGAATGAACCCGGGGCCGGTAACGCGCACGGCTTAACCCCCGGCCTGCACGCCGGAGAATTCCGCCCCCTCGCCCGCCACGGATTCGGGGATCCCTGCAACGCCTATCCCCATACCGCCGCCTGGTTTCGCGACCGCCTCTATGTCGGCACGACGCGCTGCGTTCTGCTGCTGATCCAGATGCGCACCGAAAACATGAGCCGCTGGAAATCCTTTCCCGTCCGGCCCGCGGTCAAGAACGCCCACGCGGAATACGATACGCGCGGGCAGATCTGGCGCTACACGCCCGCCACCGGCGCCTGGGACAAACTGCTGGAATCGCCCCGTATGCCGGAACAGGACGGCGTCGCCTGGCCCATGTACCACGGCACGCGCGGCATGATCGTCTACCGGGCGCCCGCCGAAGAGGCGCCGTCGCTGTACCTGACCACCTGGTCGCCCAAGGGCGGACCCGGCGTCATGCTCCTCCGCTCGCAGGACGGCGAACGGTTCGAAAACGTTCCCCTGGCCGGCATCGAACAGGAACGCTATTCGTCCATCCGGGCGCTGGAACAGTTCAAGGGCCAGCTCTTCTGTTCGCCCGGCTCCCTCAAGGGCGTCTCCCAGAATATGGCCGACGTCGTCCGCATCTACGCCACGCCGGATCCCCTGCGCGAACCGTGGCGCGTCGTCGCGGAAGACAACTTCGGCGACGGCCACAACGAGGCGGCTGCCGACATGGCGGTGTTCAACGGGCATCTCTACGTCGGGACGCGCAATCCGCGCGGGTTCGAAATCTGGAAGACCGACGCGGCCGGCGCGCCGCCCTACCGCTGGCAGCGCGTCGTTGCCGGCGGCGCGGGCCGCGGGCCCCTGAACGAAACCGTCGCCAGCCTGTGCGTGTTCAACGGCGCGCTCTACGCCGGCACGAGCATCAGCAACGGCGGATACGACCGCGACCACGGCATCGGGCCCGGCGCCTGCGAAATCGTGCGCGTCTACCCCGACGACTCCTACGACGTGGTCATGGGCGACATGCGCACCACGCCCCGCGGTTTTCAGGCGCCCCTCAGCGGCTACGGCCCGGGGTTCGACAATCCGTGCAACGCCTACCTCTGGCGCCTCTGCGCCCACGACGGCTGGCTGTACGCCGGCACCTTCTGCGCCTCCTCGTTTCTGCCCTTCCTGCCCAGCGACCGGGGCGGCGAAATGAAGCAGAAGATGATCGAATCGGAACTGCCCCGCATCATGGAGGCTTCCGGCGGCTTCGATCTCTGGCGCTCGCGCGACGGGGTCTTCTGGACGCCCGTGACCCGCACGGGATTCGGCAACGAGTATAACTACGGCGTCCGCTCCCTTATCTCCACCCCGCTCGGCCTGGTCGTCGGCGCGGCCAATCCGTTCGCGCCCGAGGTGGGCAAGCCCCGCGCCGCAGACTGGCGTTTCGAACCCAACCCGCGCGGCGGCCTGGAGATCTGGCTCGGGACGCCGCAAACCGCGCCCGCCCAGCCCGACACCCCGCCCCCTCCCGCTCCCGCCCGCCGCGAAGACGCCGAGGGAAACGAGGCCTTTATCGCCGCCCTGGTCGCGGAGTTTTTCGAGGGCACCGCCGCCCGCACGCTCGGATTCTGGGACTTCCGGACCCGCACCCCCGCCGAGGCGTTCGACAACCTGATGTGGGAGCTGCTGGCGTTCCTGCCCGAAACCCTGGGCGATGTGCTCGTGCTCGATGCCGATTCGCCCGCCCCCGGCGAACACCTCCTCCGCGTGCGCCCGCCCGCGTCGCTGCGCACCCACGTCACCCGGCGCCGCGAGACGTCCTTCGGCCGCCACGCCGTCCTGCTGGAACGCGCCGCGCCGCCCCTGTCCCTGCCGGACAACAGCCTCGATGCCGTGCTCAACGTCCAGACGCTGAGCCGCAACCGGCGCGGCGCGGCCTGGCTCAAGGAAATCCGCCGCCTTCTGAAACCCGGCGGCCGCTGCGCGCTCATGGAAATTCTCTCCGAGGCCGAACGTGCGCCCTGGCGGACCGGCCGGCGCCGCCCCGCCGTACAGCCCGAAGACTTCGAGGCCGTCCTGGCCGGGGCCGGGTTCGACGGCATTCGCGTCCTCGACGTGACCGAGTCCTGCCGGCTGCCCTTCCGGCGCCAGCTCGACACCTTCATCCGCCGCAAGATGCTGGACAACGAACTGGACCAGGACCTGCGGACCCGCTTCGAACAGGCCGTTACCGGCGCCTACGAACCCATCTCGGCCGTCATCCTGGCGTCCGGCGGCAAGGAGGGGCCGTGAAACCGCCCGCCACGCAATGGATCCCGGAACTGAGAACCCTCGGCGATTCACCCGATGCCCGGCTCAGCTTCGTCCAGGGCCTCTACCGGCGCGGCGAATACGACCGGGCCCTCGCGGAAATCGAACGGCTGTCCGCCGGGGACCCGGCCAATACCGACGCCGCCCTGATCCGCGCACGCATTCTCTATGAACGCGGGGATCTCGAAACGGCGGAAACCGTCGCCTACCGCGCGGTTCGCGACAACCCCCACCCGGTCAACGCCTGGCTCCTCCTGGCCCTGATTCACGGCGAACGCGGCCATTGGAAAGAGGCCGCCCGGGCCGCCGCAGAGGCCGCCGCGGCCGACCCGGAGTCCGATACCGCCCTGCTGCGCCTCGGTGACGCCCTGGGCATGCTGCAGGATTTCAAGCGTGCCGCCCGCGCCTACCGCAAAGCGCTCCGCCTGAACCCCTGCAACGCGGCGGCCCGGAGACAGCAGGCCAAGCTGTATGCCCGTGCAGGCGACACCCCGCGCGCGCTGGCCGCCATGCGGCACGCCGCGGCCCTGAACGCCGCGGACCCCGATACCCGCGAGTCGCTGGGCGACCTGTACGCCCGCGCGGGAGAACACGAACGGGCCTTTCACCAGTACCGCCTCGCCGCCGATCTGCATCCCTCCGACAACGTCTACCTCAAAGCCGGGCGGGCGGCCGCCCGGATCGGCCGCGATATGGAGGCCCTCACCCACTTCCGGCGGGCGCTTTCCCTGAATCCGCGCCTGGCCGCCGCGCACGACGGACTCAACGATCTCTACCGGCGCTATGACGCCCCGGCCGCCGAACCGGAACCGCGCGCATGAGCCGCCCCCCCGACTATCCCGCCCTGCGCCGCGACCTGGATATCATCGCCCAGGCCGCGCCCGGCCGGCCGGGGCGCCACCTCGTGCGCGACCCGCAAAGCGACCGGGTCTTTGAATTTACCGCCGAGGATATCTTTCTCGCCCGGCAGCTCGACGGCCGGACCCCGCCGGAAACCGTCCGGCAACGTTTCCGCGAACGCTTCGGCCACGACCTCGCGGCGGGCCATCTGAACGCGTTCGTCCTCCAGCTCTACGCGTCCGGCCTGCTCACCGATCCGCCGCCCGAATCCCCGGCCGGCCGCCTGCAAAGCATGAAAACCATCCCCCTCAACGCCGACCGCCTCTTTCGCGGACTGGCCGCGGCGTTCCGCTGGGCCTACACGTGGCCCGCCGTACTGGCCGCCGTTGTCCTCTCGCTCGTCGGACTGCGCCTCATCACCGAACACGCGGATGCGATCTGGCATCGCTTGAGCCGGCTCTTCTTCAACCTCGAATACGCGGGCTACTCCGGGGCCTTCACCTGGGGAGATCTTTTCCAGATCGGACTCTTCATTGTCGTGCTGCCGTTTTTCCGCGAGCTGGCCAAGGGAACCACCTGCCGCCATTACGGCTATCGCGTCCCGGCCCTGCACTATACCTGGTACCTGCGTTTCATTCCGCGCGTTATCGCCGACATCACCGGCCTGGGCCGCGCCCCACTCGGCCGGCAGTTGCGTATTGCATCCTCCGGCCTCGTCTTCGAATGGCTCGTCGTGGCGGCCGGAACGGTTATGGCCGAAATCCTCCGGCCGGCCAACCCGCTGCACGACGGGTTCCAGCATCTTGCCGTCGCCGCGGCCATCCGCTTCCTGCTCAACGCCAACCCCTTCGGCAAACTCGACGGCTGCCTCGTGGTCACGATCGTGCTCAAGATCCCCCGCCTCCGCGAACGCGCCGTCCGCGCCTTCCGCGACTGGATCCTGCTCCGGCCGGTGCCGGAACCGCTGTCCCCCGGCCGGTGCGCGGGCTTTATCGCCTACGGGTTCCTGGCGGATGCAACCGCCCTGGCAATTGATATTGCCATTATGGGGCTCTTGGGGTACTTGTTGATCTGCCACCTGGAGGGAACGGGGGCGGTCCTGTTCCTCCTGTTCGTCGCGTTGAAGTATGAAGATTCGCTGCGGAAAGGACTGATGAGTATCGCGCCGTCATGGGCCGTGCAGGGCTGGAAACGCTACGCGGGATGGATCTGGCTCGGCCTCTTCCTGATCCTGGCCGCGGTTCTCGTCCTGGTTCCCTATACCTTCAAGGCGGTCGGCGAATTCCGGGTTCAACCGCACCTCAAGCGCGAGATTCGCGCCCCCGTGGGCGCCCTGATCGAGGCCATTCCCGTCCGGGAAGGCGCGCGCGTCAGCGAAGGCGACGTCCTGGTCCAGCTGTCCCGCCGGGCCATCGAGAAGGAGTTGAACCTCCAGCGCGCCTCGCTCAAGCGCGAGGAAGCCCGCCTCCGCGAGTTGGAAGCCGGCGCCACGCCGGAGGAAATCGAACGCGCCCGCCAGAAGGTGGCGCTCGCCGAAACCTCCCTGGCCCACAGCGAAAAGGCCCTGAAGCGGACTGCCGCGCTCTACGAGCAGCAGCACGTTTCCGAGGAAGACTACGACAAGGCGCTCCGTCAGCGCGATATGGACCGCGAAAACCTCGAGCTGGCCCAGGCCGACCTCGCCCTGGTCCTGGCGGGCGAACGGGCGGAGAAAATCGAGGCCCAGCGGGCCGAAGTCGAACGGCTCCAGGTCATGGTGCGCCACCTCGAAGAGGACCTCGCCAGCACCACGCTCCACGCCCCGATCGACGGCTTTGTCGCGACGCTCTACATCAAGGGCCGGATCGGCGAACGGGCCGAAGAAGGCGAAGTGCTGGCCATCGTCGAGAATACCCGCGTGGTCCGCCTGCGCATCGCCGTGCCCGAAGGCCAGGCGAGCGACCTCGAGCCCGGGGCCGCGGTCCGGGCACGCGCGTGGGCCCTGCCGGACCGCGTCTTCGAAGGCTCCGTCCAGGCCGTCATGCCGGTCGTGATCGAAAGAAAGGACGATCTCATCCAGGAAGCGCGGGTCGACCAGGACGGCAACGTGTTCCGCAATCTCGATACGCCGCCCGAGCACGTCGTGACCGTGCTCGTCGAAATCGACAACGACGACGGCCAGCTCAAACCCGATATGACCGGGTTCGCCAAGATCGTCCTGCGCCGCACCTCGCTCGGGTACGCCCTGCTGCACCCGGTCATCGACTTCTTCCGCGTGCGTGTCTGGTCCTGGCTGCCCTGACCCCGGAGACAGTATGACCGGTACCGCGACAACCTACGACGCTTTTTCCCAGCAACCCGAGTATATCGCGGCTTGCCGCGCCTTTCTGGAGACCCTGCCCGCCGATCCGCCTCCCCGGGCGGCGCTCGATCTCGCCTGCGGCACGGGCGTCATGACCCGCCTGCTGCTCGAACAGGCCGCACCTCCGCTCGCCGTCGTGGGCGTCGACATCGCCGAGCCCGAACTGGAGCTGGCCCGCCGCGAGTGCGACGGACGCGGCCTCCTCGCGCCCGATCCTGAGCGCGCGCTTGCCGCGCCCGCCTCCGGCCGGAGCGCGGTCTGCTTTGTCCGCCACAGCGCCGACACGCTGCCTTTCCCGGACGAGACGTTCGACCTGGCCCTCATGGGCAACGCGATCCACCTCCTGCCCGATGCCGAAGCCCTCCTGGCGGGCATCGCCCGGGTGCTGCGCCCCGGCGGCGTTTTCGCCTTCAACTCCTGTTTCTTCGCCGGAACCTACGTCGGCGAAAAAGAATCCGTCTACGGCGAATGGCTCAAGGAAGCTTTCAACGTCATGCGCGAAAAGGACGCCGCCCTGCGCCGCGACGGCAAGCCCGGCATCACGCGGAAACGCGGTCCGCGCCGGCGCGCCTTCGAACAGAAATGGCACACCCCCGAAGAATGGGCAGACCTGCTCCGGGCCGCCGGGTTCGACGTTCTCGACTCCAATCTCCGCGTCGTCATGCTGACCCGGAACGGCTTCGAAGCCATCGGGGCCTACAGCGGATTCGCGGAAGTGCTCATGAAAGGCTACCCCGTCGACATCGCCGGCGACTGCCTGCGCGAAGCCGCGCAGCGCGTCTTCCGCGAACTCCGGATCGAGGCGGTTCCCCGTAACTGGCTCGAAATGACCGGCGTCAAACGACGTAAAACCGGGAAAACGCGCCCAGGAACTGCGTGATCCGGTAACGCAGATCGTCTTCCGGCGCGGCGGCCTCGCCCGGCGCCGGCTGCCCGTCGGCGCTCCAGGGCTCGATGGGGTGCACGAACAGGACCTTCTTGCGCAACGCGCCCTTGTGCGCATCGATGAACGCGTAAATCTTCTCCAGCTCGGCCTGGTTCTCCGGGCTCCAGGTCGCCTCGTAGTTCGCGAACAGGTTCTGGTGCTGTTTGACCTTCCGGATCGTGATGCCGTACTTCTCCGGATGGACGTACACGTCGCTGTTCTTCAGCAGGCTGTAAAACGAAATCGCCTGCACATGGAAATGATGCGCCATGATGTAGTCGTACGATTCTTTGAAATCGTCGAACGTCTCGCCCGGAAACCCGATCATCAGCCGCGCCAGCAACGGCGGCAACCGGTCGCGGTTGGCTTCCCAGTACTCGAAAATGGCCCGGATCCGGTCCATGTTGTAATTCTTGTTGTGCAGCTTCGTGGTCCGCGCGCAGAACGTTTCGGGCGACAGGTGGTACGACGTCGCACCCGCTTCCGCCATCAGATCCAGCATCTCCGGCTCGAACGAGTCGTCCAGCCGCACCCGGGCGCACCACCCGATGCGCAGCCCGGCGTCGATAATCGCCCGGCACAGGCGCTTCATCTCGGGCGGCGAGATGTCCAGGCACGTGAACTCGAAATGCGTCTTGCCGTAACGCTCCTGCAGCGTCCGCACCCGCCGCACGATCTCGTCGGTCCCGACCGGCCGGTACAGGACCCCGCCGCCTTCGAAGTAACGCCGCTTGAGGTACACGACGCAGCGGCTGCAGAACGCGCAGCGCGACCAGTAACACCCGCGGCTCACCTCGACCGGCAGACCGGGGTAATAGGCCACCGGCAGCCCCTCGAAATCCGCCAGCGGCACGCCGCCCTGTCGCGCCATCGAAGCTCAGAGAGTGAGGAGGAAGCCGAAATGACATAGAGCAGATCGACAACT
>JAFGIZ010000142.1 GCA_016929365.1 Lentisphaerota bacterium | reverse complement strand
CGGCACGCCTTGCCTGCAAGGCGTCACGCCCGAGCGGGTCGCGACCGCGGCGCTGGAGATGCTGGGGCGCTGACGGCCCGGCTCAGATCCTGTCCGGTGCGGATGCGACCGGCACGCCCCATTCGCGCAAGGCCGCAACGATAAACGCCACGGAGGCCTCGTGCGCGGCGCGGCCGTTGCCGTGCACGTCCAGGGGCGCGCCGAAGCGGAAACGGACGGTCCGGTCGCGGCGCACGGGGCCGGCGTCGCGCACGATCCGGCCGATGCCGTGGAAGTCCGTGCGGAGGGCGACGGGAATGAGAGGCGCCCCGGCGCGGGCGGCCAGCTTCGCGCCCAGCGAGTTGAAGCGTTGGGGATCGAAGTGCGCCGTGCGGGTGGCCTGGGGGAAAACGACGATGGAGCGCCCCCGTCGGAGCACGGCGGCGCCCTCGTGCAGGACGGTCCTGAGGTCCTCCCGCGCGTCGCGCCGGCCGACCGCGATGGGTTTGACGGCGCGCAGGATGGGCCCGAAGAGGGGGTAGCGCATGAGGTCCCGCTTGAGCACGACCGTGACGTCGTGGAACGGGAGGATCAGCAGGGCCGGCAGCAGGAACGTTTCCAGCAGGCTCATGTGGTTGGCCGTGTAAACCGCCGGTCCGCCGACCTGCGCCTGGAGGCCGGCCTGTTCGACGATCACCTGCGCCCCGCAGCGTTCCGCCGCGCGCAGCGTTTCGTAGGCGCAGCGCATCCACAGGCGCGGCAGAAAATCGGGCTTGCGGCTGCGGCGGTAGCCGCGCCAGACGACGGCCGCCAGCAGGAGGTAGTACCAGGCGTCCCGGCGGCCCAGCCAGCGGTCCGCGCCGCGCGGCGCGTGTTCCGGCGGCGTGCGGTACGCGCCGTCCGTCCGCAAACGCTCGGCAAACGTGTCGGCCGTTAAGATCATCTTCCGGGCCGCATGTAACCACTCCCGCGCCGCCCCGATCAATCAGGAAATAAGGGCCGGCCAGGATCCTTTCCCGAGGCGCGGCGATCCGACGCCCCGGTGCGCGGCGCTTCGCCGGTTCGATCAGGGGCCCCGGTGCTTGTCCCGGAAGTTCAAGTCCGATCCAGAAGTACAAGCGTTCGGCATGGCCCTGCGCCGCGGAACGGGGCATCATGCGGTTTATGAATCAAGCAACCACCACCGATCCGCGCCGGGTCGCGGCCGGAAAGATCATCCCTACGCAAAGCTATGCGGATCAACCCTACATCGTGCGAACCGATGACGGCGCCTGGCTGTGCTGCGTCACGACCGGCCCCGGCCACGAGGGGGCCCGTGGCCAGCATGTGACTACCCTGCGCAGCACCGACCGGGGCGGCAACTGGAGCGACCCGGTGGCCATCGAGCCGCCCGACAGCCCCGAGAACTCCTACGCGGTAATGCTGAAGGTTACAACGCCTGAAACCCGAAACCTGCATCCTGAAACCTCTGGCGCTCCGAAGGGGCGCATTTACATCTTCTACAATCACAACACCGACAACGTGCGCGAGGTGAAATGTCATAACGGCCGGGACACCTTCGATCGGGTCGACTCGCTGGGGCATTTTGTCTTCAAGTACAGCGACGATCACGGGCGAAGCTGGTCGGCGCAACGCTACGCGATTCCCATACGCGAGTTTGCCTGCGACCGGGAGAACATCTACGGCGGCGCGCTGCGGTTCTTCTGGAACGTTGGCAAGCCCTTCGTCCACGGGGACGCCGCGTTCGTGTCCCTGCACAAGGTCGGCCAGATGGGCGAAGGATTCTTCCAGCAATCGGAGGGCGTACTGCTGAAGAGCGCGAACCTGCTGACCGAACCGGATCCCACCGCGATCGCATGGGAGACGCTGCCGGACGGGGAGATCGGATTGCGCACCCCGCCGGGCGGCGGGCCGATTGCCGAGGAGCAGAGCTATTGCGTACTCAGCGACGGCTCGTTCTACTGCGTCTACCGGTCGATCGACGGCTATCCCGTGGAGAGCTACAGCCGCGATGGCGGGCATACCTGGACCGAGCCGCGCTACAAGCGCTACGCCGACGGGCGCCTGATGAAGAATCCGCGCGCGGCGAATTTCGCCTGGCGCTGTTCCAACGGCAAGTACCTCTACTGGTTCCACAACCACGGCGGCCGGTTCATACGCGAGTTGACCGGCCCCCCCTCGGCCGCCAACGGTCTCGTGGCCGGAGGACGCAGCCCCTACGACGACCGCAACCCGGTCTGGTTGAGCGGCGGCGTGGAGATCGACACGCCTGCCGGCCGCGAGATCGCCTGGTCGCAGCCGGAGATCGTGCTTTATGACGACGATCCGATGGTCCGCATGAGCTACCCGGACCTGGTCGAGGAGGCCGGGTGCGTCTACCTGACCGAAACGCAAAAGGAGACCGCCCGTGTCCACGAGGTCGACCCCGCCTTGCTGGAAGGACTGTGGGCGGAGGCCGGTGGGCGGAGACCGGAGGGCGGAGGCCGATCGCTTCTGGCGTTGCCTCAGGACGGCGAGGCGATGCCGCGCGAGGCCCCGATGCCGCGGCTGCCGGCGTTCGTCGAACGGGATATGACGCGTCACGACTACGGCACCCGGGATCTGCGAAACGGGTTCACGCTCGAGCTCTGCGTGGACGGGGATGCAGGCGTCCCGGGCCGGGCGCTTATCGACACCCGGACGGCATGGGGACAGGGCTTGGCGCTGATCACGGCGCCGGACAGCGCCGTCACGCTTGTGCTCAACGACGGCCGCACCGAGAATCGGTGGGCTTGCGATCCCGGCATGCTGACCGCCGGCCGGCGGCATCGCGTGACGGTGATCGTCGACGGCGGTCCGCGGTTGATTCTCTTCGTGATCGACGGCAAGCTCAACGACGGCGGCGAGCACCGCCAGTTCGGCTGGGGGCGATTCAGTCCGCACCTGCGCGACGCCAACGGCGCCGATCGCATGCGGATCGATCCCGCGGTTTGCGCGTTGCGCCTGTACGACCGGGCGTTGCGGGTGTCCGAAGCCTGCCGCGGAGCGGCCGCGGGCTGCACGTCCACAGAGAAAGGCTGAAGTGGTTCCGATGGGGTCCCATGCAGACCGCGTCGCACGCTGGCAAGCGTTTTACCGGCGCGAGAACGAGGGGCCGCTGCTGGGGTATTTCACGGACAGCGAGTTTCCGTTGCACCGCTACCGCGCGGCGGCGGGGCTGCCGGAAGACCGCGCCCTGCGGCCGGATGATTTTACGGTAGAGGGATATCTCGACGACGCGGACCGGCTCTTTGCCGCGCACGAGGCCTGCGGCGGGGACGCGATCTGGAGCGCGAGCGCGTTCTGGGGCATTTCCTGGCTGGAGGCGGCACTGGGCTGCCCCATCTGGGCCGACCATGCCGCCGGCTCGATTCATGCCGAGACCCCGGCGACATTCAACGGGGCCGCGTCCTTGCCGGAGTTCGATCCGGCCTCGCCCTGGATGGTCACGTGCGCCGAGTTCCTGGAGGCCCTGAGCGCCCATGCGGCGGGCCGTTACCCCCTGGCCACGACGCGCATGCGCGGGATCGCCGATCTGCTCTCCGCCCTTTACGGCGGCGAGGCGTTCCTCTACGCCATGCTGGAGCAGCCTGACGAGGTAGACGCGGTGTGCCGCAAGCTGACCGACTTCTGGATTGCCTTCGGCAAGCTGCAACTGGCCCGCATCCCGGCTTTCCACGGCGGTGTCGGCTCGTTCTACTACCATGCCTGGGCCCCGGCCGGCACGGTGTGGCACCAGGAGGATGCCGCCGCCCTGCTGTCGCCGGATATCTATGACACGTTTATCCGGCCCTGCGATCGGCGCATCAGCGAGTCCTTCGGCGGCTGCATCATGCACATGCATCCCGCGGGGTTCTACCCGGTCGATGCCTGCCTGGACATGCCGCGCCTGACGGCGGTCGAGCTGCACATCGACCGCGGCGGCCCGTCCGCGGAGGCGCTGTGCGACACGCACCGCCGCATCCTGGAACGTAAGCCGCTGCTGATCTGGGGGGAACTGTCGGCGGCGGACCTGGATTGGATCTTCGGCAAGCTGCCGTCCCGCGGCCTGGCGGTGCTGGCGGCGGTTCGCGATCCGGCCGAAGCCGCCGCCATCGAAAGCCGGTACCGGGCATGAACGCGCATCAACGTTTCCGCGCGGCCTGTGAGCACCGCGCGCCCGACCGGGTGCCGGTGGATTACCTGGCGCATCCCGAGACCGACCGCGCATTGCGGGCCGCGCTGGGCGTGACAAGCGAGCGCGAGCTGCTCGACCGGCTGGGGTGCGACTTCTTCTACCTGCCCGGCCGCGATATCTCACAGAACGAAGGGGCGCTGCCGTACTACAAGCAGGCGGCCGACCTGGCAATGTCCGCGACCAACCGTACCTGTCCGCTCGGCATCCGCTGGCGGCGCGGCGCATACGACAGCAAGTTCGCGGTCGACGAAGCCATCGGTGGGCCGTTCTCGGACGCCACGACAGTGGCCGACATGCTTGCCTTCCCCTGGCCCAAGGCCGCGGATTTCGATTTTGCGGCGCTGCGGGCCGAGGCCGAGGCCCACGCGGACCGGGTCCGCATCGGCGGCTTGTGGACCGGCATTCTCGGGGACAGCTACCGCATGTTCGGGTTCCAGAACTTCCTGTTCGGCATGGCGGCGGATCCGGAACGGGTGCATACCCTGGTGGACCGCATGACGGAGATGTACATCGAACTGAACGCCGCGTATTTCGCCGCGCTGAAGGGCCGGATGGAGGTGTGGTTCTTCGGGAACGATTTCGGCAGCCAGGAGGCGTTGCTGTTCAGCCGCGACATGTGGGCGGACTTCTTCTTCGACAACATCAAGCGCCTGACCGCCCTGGCGCATGGGCATGGGCTCAAGGTTATGATGCACTCCTGCGGGGCGGTCAGCGAGCTGATCCCGTTGTTGATCGAGGCCGGGGTGGACATTCTGGACCCGATCCAGGTTTCTGCGACGGGGATGGACCCGGCCGAGCTCAAAGCCGGGTTTGGCGGCCGCCTGGTGTTTCACGGCGGCATCGACACCCAGCAGGTGCTCCCCTTCGGCGCGCTTGCCGACGTCGCGCAACATGTCCGCGCCACGGTCGAAACCCTCGGCCGCGACGGCGGCTATCTCTTTGCCCCCAGCCAGATCCTGGGCCCCGACATTCCGGTGGAGAACATCACCGCCATGTATGGGCTGCCCGGTTGACGTTTGTGCCCCGCCGTTCCGTCAGCCCATGGACTCCCCGCCGCCTCGTCTGCCCCCCGGTCCGGTCACGGCGTGCCCGGACGACTACGGGCGTATTGCGACGGCGTTTTTCCGGTATAGCGTTTGAAGAAACGCGTGAAGTAGGCAGGGTCCTTGAATCCGCAGGTGTAGGCCGTTTCCTTGGCGCTGTGGCCTTCGGACAGCATCGCGCGCGCCCGTTCGAGGCGCCGCTCGTGAACGAAGGCGGTCACCGACCGGCCGTCGCGCGCGCGGAAGATGCGGTTGAGCTGGCGCGGGCCGACCCCCGTGAAGTCGGCAATCTCGTCCGTTCCCAGGGCGTGATCGCTGTTGGCTTCGATAAAGAGACGCGCCCGCTCGAAAAGCGCCCGCTGCCGGGTCGCGCTGTCCGGCGGCGCCGCCGCGCCGTCCCGCTCGGTCATGAACTGCCGGAACGTGGCCGCCAAGAGGGCCTGCATCAGCGGCGCGGCCAGGTCGGCCCGGCAGACACGCTGGGCTACGTGTTCAGCCAGCAACGCCTGGCAGCCGGCCACCTGGGGCGCCATGGGCATGTGGT
>JAFGIZ010000141.1 GCA_016929365.1 Lentisphaerota bacterium | reverse complement strand
GGGCGGCCAGCCACGTGTCGCGGGCCGCGGCCTCAAGGACGGCCAGGTAGAGCGGACGGTGCCGGGCGCCGGGCGTCGCGGGATACATCAGCCGGATCTGGCCGCGGCGCGGGCGGGGTCCCGGGGGCCGGGGCGGCTGCGTGTGCCGGAGCGGGGGCCCGGCGGCCGGTTGCTCCAGGGCGCAATACAGCTCCCAGTCGTGGAGCCAGCGCGCCAGGCGGGCGCGTTGGCCGCGGGCCGGCGGGCGCAGGATGAGGGACGGCAGCCGGCGTTTCATGGAGGGCCTCCCGCTTCGGGGGCGGCGGCGTATTTCAGCAGGCGGGCGGCTTTACGGTCCGCGGGGGCCCAGTCCAGGACCGCGGCGCGCAGCGCGGCGGCTGTTTCGAGAATGAGCATGAGAACGGCGCTGCGGTCTTCAACGGGATGGCGGGCCCGGGTTTCGTGGACGAGGCGTATCATCAGGTTCGTGTAGGCCCTGGAAACCGTTTGCCGGCAGCTCCCCGCGGCCGCGAGGACGGCCGGATGGCCGATGTGCAGATTCAGCTCGGCGGCCAGAAGGGCCGCCCTTTCCGGTCGGCTGAGACGTTTCAGCCAGCCGGCTGCACGGCGGCGGGCGATCCTGCGGATATCGCGGCGGGCCGCTTCGCAGGACGGGTCGGCGTTCCCGGGCAGAAGATCCTCGAGCGTAAGGGGAACACCGCTGCGTGCGGAGACGGGGGTCGAGAGGGAGACGACGGCGGGGGGCAGGCACTCGGCGCGGACGTGATAGCGGACGGCGGTTCGCATCAGCAGCGCTGCACCGCCCTCGATGGCGTTCAGGTCCGGCGCGCCCGGCGCGCCGGCGCGCGCGAAAAGCCAATCCTTGTAACGTTTGCCCTGTCGGGTGCGGCCCGTGTTCATATGAGTTTCCAGGATGTGCCACATATCCTCCGCCCGGGAGGGCAGGCGGAGCGTGTGGCCGAGATTGGTCAGGCCCCTGCACTTTCGCGCGGCGGCGCGGAAATGCAGGCGGGCGAAGGCAAGCAGACGGTTCCGGGTGGGCCCCGCGCACAAGGCCAGGGCGCAGCGCCGTTTCCATTCCGTCCAGCAGGCCACGTCGGCAGTGTGGCGTGCCGGTTCGCCCCCATGAACCCAGGCGGTCGCCATGGGGGTATCTTCCCGGTTCCGGCACGCCGGTGCAACATTTTATGACTCCGCCGGCAGCAGGCTCTCGTGGAAGGCGAGATGGAAGATGCCGTGTTGAAAGATGTGTTTCAGGCCGATCCCTTCCGCCTCGCTGAGCAGAATATGCCCGCGAAAAACAATGCTGCCGGCCCGGTCTTTGCGGGATACGGAAAGGCCGTAGCCGCCGCGCTCCGCGTTCCGGCCGAAGCCGATGAGCGTATTGCCCGCGCCCGTGGCATGATAGAGTCCCTTGCGGGCGCCGCCTGCCTGTTCCTGGCGTGTCTCGAGGACGGCCAGGAATTCACACAGGTCGAGAAAACCCAGTTTGACGGTTGCCTTGTTGGACCAGTCGAACGTGGCCGGCACCCGGTCTTGGCCGGGGCCTGCCGCAGCGGTCTTCTGGCGGGCCATCTCGAGGAAGAAGCAGCTCCCGCCATGCCGGCGGAGAGGGTCGAGCTTGAGCTCGAAGCGGGCAGCCATACCGGTGCCGTTCTTGTTGGGATGATAAAACGTATACCGGCCGTTCCACGGCCGGGAAGCCGTCTGGGATTGATGCAGAGCGGGCATGGTCGGGTCTCCTTTCTACAGGCGGACGCGTAGCGCGCAGGAGCAGGGCGCGCCGGCGGGGGCGCGCCCTGCGTGTCCTGGTTCAGAACGGCGCGGCGTCCCCGCTGTCCGCATCGGCGGGCGCGGTTTCGGACGCGTTGCCGTTGCCCGTGCGGGCGACAAAGTGCACCCGCAGCGCGCGAACCCGGATGCGTGAACGTTTCTGACCGTCCTCCGCCTCCCAGCGGTCCTGCTGCAGGCAGCCGTCGATCAGGACGCAGGAGCCTTTGCGCAGGTATTCGGCGCAGATGTCCGCCTGGCGGCCCCAGGCGTTCACGTCGACGAAGCAGGTGGTTTCCACCAGCTCGTCGTTCCGGTTGCGGAACTTCTCGTTGACGGCCAGCCCCATCTCGGTCACGGAGGTGCCGGAGGGGAGCGCCTTGTGTTCGGGATCCCGCGTGAGATTGCCCATGACGATGACCTTGTTGAACGAGCCCATAACAGATCTCCTTTCCGTGCTTGTATGATGCGTGGCTCTACCCCCTAAAAGCACGGAGACGCGGGAGATGTTAAAAAAAAGTCACAAGACACTGTGTGTCAGCGACTTGAGAAGGGCGCGGTTTTCAGCCCAGCAGCTCGGGCAGGCGCGGCAGCTGGGTCTTGTAGCCCACGAGCGCGAGGTACAGACCGTGGTCGGGATAGTTGCGCCGCAGCTCCTTGAGATTCTCGATGGGGTCGTAGGGCGTGTCTTCGGGGATTTCGTACCCGATACACTCGGAAAGGAGGTGGATCTTCTTGGACATCCAGGCGTCGACGATGACGGGGATACCGAATGTCTCGAGCGGATCGAGCCGTTCGTCTTTTCCGATCACGGGCTGGGTAATGATGAACGACGCCCCGGCGTCGATCTTGTGGCGCATCTTTTCGAGTTCGTGATCCTGGGGCTCGTAGGGGTTGAAGGCCACGCCGGTGACGAATTTGCCCGGGTATTCCCGGTGGATGTACTGGAGGAGTTCGACGGCGGTGACGGCTTCACCGTTGAAGCCGATGGCTTCGGGCTTCAATTTCGGCAGGCGCTCGCTGCCGTCGCCGGAAACGGCCAGCAGGTACCGGGCGCCCATGTCGATAGCGGACGTCAGGATCGTGTCCAGATGTTCCTTGGTGTGGAACGTATTCAGGTGGATGAGCAGCTTCTCGGTGGCCACGGGCAGATCGAGTTCGGCGATCATCTCGGTTGCCTGGAAGCTGAGGTTTCCCATGGGATTGTCGGTGATAGAGGCGACGTAGCCGGAGTCGAGTACGGTCTGGTACTTGACGGCAAATTTCTCGAGGTCCGCGTCCAGCGTATCGCTGTTCTGCTTGGGGGTCAGAATTTCGATATGGAGTGTCTTGTAGTTGTGCGCGTAGCTCATGATCCGACATCCTTTTGTTTAAGGTCTGGAAGGCGCGCAGTGTCGGATAAAGCGGGCGCGGTTGTCAACCCCGGAAGCCGCCTGTTTATGCGTGACACGGCCGGGGCCCGTGCGTATTGTAGCGCGCATGGAAAAGGCCATTTCGCATGCTATTGTGCGGGGTTACGCGGCGAAACTGGACGCGGCCCTGGAACTGGACGTGGCGATTGTCGGGGCGGGGCCGTCGGGCCTGGTTTGCGGCGAGGTACTGGCCCGGGCGGGAATGTCCGTTGCCATTTTCGAGCGCCGGCTGGCGCCGGGCGGGGGCATCTGGGGCGGGGCGATGCTCAACAACGAGATCGTGTTCCAGGAGGACCTGGCGCCGGAACTGGAGCGTTACGGGATTCGCGCGGAGCCGGCGGAAGCGGGCCTGTTGCGGACGGACTCGGTGGAAACGGCGGCGGCGCTGATCTACGGCGCGGTGCATGCGGGTGTGAAGCTGTTCAACGCGGTCACCGTGGAGGACGTGGTGTACAAGGAAGACCGCGTGGGCGGCGTCGTGATCAACTGGACGACGGTCCTGATGCAGCGCCTGGAGGTGGATCCGCTGGCGGTGACGGCGGGGGCGGTACTGGACGCGGGCGGGCATGACGCGCGACTG
>JAFGIZ010000140.1 GCA_016929365.1 Lentisphaerota bacterium | reverse complement strand
GCGGGGGAATGATCCGGCCGTGGAAGGCAACGCAGCATGGACGGGATTCCGTTTCACGCGCTTCGAAGTGACGCCCGCCGGTATCCGGGACGGCTACACCAACAGCTTTCCGATAGCGGTCTATACCAACGGCGAAGACATCGCCGCCAAGGACGACTGGAACCTGGTGCAGGCCATGACGTATCAGACCTATGAATCCGAGGCCTTCTTCCAGGAGCATGCCTCGGGCGACCAGGGAAGCCTGCGCCTGAACGGCAGTGCCGTACGCCAGGCCGTGCTGCTTTACGACCAGACGATATGCGCGAACGCCTTCCGGGCCAAGGTGGGCATCGAGGGCATGAACCACAGCCGCCGGGCCGGGCTCGCGTTCAACTGGCAGAGCGCGGTGGACTGCGAAGAGAACATCAGCGGGTATATCTTCCAGCTCGTCGGACGCCACAGCTCGGGGGGCACGAATTACGTGCGCCTGCTCAAGTACCTGGCAGCGGACGAAGCGGCGGACGGTCAATCGCCGGAGGTCGACGGCAGTACGGTGATCGAGCTGCTGGGCTGGACGGCGGCAACGACGGGTTACACGCTTCCTGAACCGGGCACGGACGAATGGATTCCCATAACCCTGGGTGTCTCGTCGGACGGGGACGGGCGTTTTCTGCTGAGCGTGGAGCACGGGCTTAACGCGGGGGGAGCGCGCCGGACGTGGGAAGTGAACGATCCCGGGCCGGTGCTGCGGGGCGGGTTCGTCGGAATGGCCGTGCAGAGGGGCAAGGTGAACAACACGAATATCTGGCAGGACGCCACGGAGAACGACGGCAACTGGGCCGCCGCGCTGTTCGACGATTTCATTCTGCTGCCGCCGCTGCGCGGCAGCGTTATCGTGGTCCGCTGAGGCGTGCTGCCTGGCGCCCTGTTTCGTAAGCCGGACGCCGGGGGCCGCCTTGCCCGAACCGGGCCCACTGCAAGAATCTATACCTGGCGGGAGATGCACGCTATGCGAGGGTTGAAGATGTTCCGGGCCACGCGTGTGCCTTTGTTGACGGCGCTCATGACCCTGTCCCCGGGCCTGGCTCCCGGCAAGCCGCCGGAGTTTCCCGAGGCCCTCGCGGCGGCCCTGCAGGCCGCGCCCGACCGGGTCGTTCCCGGCAGGGAAGCCGAACCGCTGCCCCTGGGCGCGGACTGGAGCCTGGCCGATGCCGCGCACGAGACCACCGCTACACGCGAACGTATTTGCCTGAACGGCCTGTGGCGATTTCAGCCCGAGACCGCTTACGGCCGGGCGCCCGCGACGAACCAGTGGGCCTACCTGCGCGTGCCGGGCATCTGGTGCGACGCATGGGGCAAGATCAACTTCCTGCACCACGGCAGCGAGTCGACCGCCTGGCACGACGACATGATGCGCTATCGCCGCACGGGCTTCATGGCCGACCGCTGGGAAGGCCAGGATCTCACGCCCTACAGTATCGCGTGGTACGAACGGCTCGTGACCGTTCCGGCGGCCTGGCGAGGCCGTTCCGTCGGCCTGGATATCACCGCCATCGATACGGCCGGAACCGTTTATCTCAACGGGACGCGCGTGGGCGGACTCGAAGCGCCCGGCGGCCGCGTGGCCTTGCCGGCGGAGGCGATCCGTTTCGGCGCCACGAATGCCCTCACGGTGCGTGTCGTGGGCTACGGGTACCCGGGGCCGAATCGGTACGCGGTCCGTTCCGGATGGGGCTCGGGGTTGAGCGGGGACGTATTCCTCTACGTTGAGCCCGCCGCGCTGGCGCTGTCGGAACCGTTTCTGCTGCCGAGCACGCGGCGCGAACAACTCGGCATCCGCGCCTGCCTGACCAGTGCGGCGCCGCACGAGGGCTGCGCCGTGCGCGTCACGATTAACGATGCCGACGGGCGCGCGGTGTACGAGCACCGGGAGCCGTTGCCGGACCTTCCGTCCGGCGCGCGGGATATCGAGTTCGCGGTGCCCTGGATGGCGGAGCATCTCTGGCACCCGGAGGCGCCGTACCTTTACCGGGCCGAACTGGCCGTGCTGGACCGGAACGGCGCCGTCCTGGATGCGCTCCTGCCCGTCACCTTCGGATTCCGCGAATTCTGGATCGAGGGGCGGCAATTCATGCTGAACGGCCGGCCGTTCCGGCTGCGGCCGTATCTCGACAACCGGACGGCGTACAGCTGCGAGTACTCCGACACCGCGGTGCGGCGGATGCTCGTGTTTCGTAAGACGTTGGGCTTCAACGCGCTCGAGACGCGGGGCACGAAGAGCCATCCCGGCGAAGGATGCTCGTATTACGACAACCTGTTGCACCAGGCCGACCGCGCGGGCATGGTCGTGTTGTGGCAGCTCGAAGATGTGGTATCACGGCACGAGACGCGGGACATGAGCGATCCGCCGACCTGGGCGCACTATCGCGCGCGGTGTCTGGAAGCCGTGATCAAGCGGCTGCGCAATCATGCCTGTATCCTGATGTGGTCGCCGGCCATGAACGTCAATGCCAACCGGGAGGAGTCGGCGCCCTGGCGGATGGGGCGCGAGCCGGATCTTGAGGCGCGCGACCCGGAGTGGACCAAGGCCATGCGGCGGGCGGCCGACGCGATCCGCGAACTGGATCCCACGCGCGTCGTGTTCTTCCACGATGCCGGCAACCTCGGGCCGGTTTTCGCGCCCAACTATCACTTCAATTTTCCGCCTTTACAGGAGCGTGTCGAGTATCCCTCGGCGTGGGCGGAGGACGGCCTCAAACCCCTCATGTTCGTCGAGGCGGCCGACTGCTATGTCGGAAACTTTCAGAAGGCGCGCATGGGCGGGGGCAATGCGGTCGGCGAACCCCTGGCCACGGAATACCTGGCGCGCCTGGTCGGGCCGCGGGCCTATGCCGACGAAACGGAGGACTACGTGCGGACCGTCGAGGCCGCGGCGCGCGGGGACGGGACCTGGAATATCGGGCCGATCAACATCCTCATCACACAGAACCCGTCCTACGACGCCGTCGCGTCGCGGTTCACCGTTCAGACCCGCCGCGCTTGGCGCACCTGGGGCGTGCCGGGCGGCCTGGTGCCGTGGTTCGGCATTAACGGCGACGGCGGGTACGGCGGCAAGCCGATGGGCGGTGTCGCGCCGCACCGGCTGAACGAGACGGCGACCGCGGCCGACAAGGCGCCGGGTTTCCGCGTGGACCGCTGGGAGACGGTGCCCCGGCGCCAGTTCGGGTATCAGTACCGCTACACCTATCCCGGCCTGCCGGAGACCCTGCCCGCGGCGCCGTATCCCGAGGGCAACGCCACCTATCATGCCCTGCGGCGCGCGAACCTGCCGCTGATGGCTTATATCGCCGGGCGGCCGGGACGCTTCACGGCTCAACAGCACGGGTATGCGTCCGGAGACCGCGTTGACAAGCAGCTCGCCCTGGTTTGGGACGGCGCCGCGGCGCGCGCGCTCACCGCGCGCTGGCGCGTGGCCGATGCCGGCGGGACGCAAATCGCCGGGGGCGAGCGCGAGGTCACCCTGCAACCGGGCGACAGCAAGCTTCTGCCCGTGTCATTCCAGGCTCCGGCGGTCACCGCGCCGAGGCACGCCGACATGGAGCTGACCGTGACGGAGGGCGGCGGGCTGCCGGCCGACCCCGCCTGGCAAGACCGCTTTGCTCTGCAGTTCTATCCGCCTCCTATTGTGCCCGAACCGCCGTCGCGCACCGTGGTGTGGGATCCGCACGGCGAGACCTCGGCCAGGCTCGAAGAGGACGGCGTGAAGGGCCTGCATCTCGATCCGGCCCTGGAACCCGGCGCGCCCGGCTTTGCCGCGGCACTTACCGGGGCAGAGCTACTCGTGATCGGGCGGCGGGCACTCACGCAGGACCTGTTCACGTCCTTGATCGATCCGGTGGCGCAAGGGTTGGCCGTACTCGTCTTCGAGCAGGAGGCCGCTGCGCTGAATCAGCTCGGTTTTCGCACAATTGATGTGGCGCCGCGGCATGTCTTTGCCACGTCGCCGGCGCCGCATCCCTTCCTGGCCGGCATCCCCGCCGAGGGGCTGCATGACTGGGCCGGCAGCAGCACGCTGGTTGACCCGTACCCGAAGACGCTGCTTCCGCCGCCGATGAAATCAAAGATGTACCGCTGGGGCAACGAAGGCGGCGTGGCCACGGTGGTGATCGAGACGCCGCATCACGGGGCCTTCACGCCCGTGCTCGATACGGAGTTCGATCTGCGCTACAGCCCGCTGTTGAGCTGGCGGGTGGGCGACGGCCGTTTCGTATTCTGCCAGATGGACGTGACGGGGCGGACCCGCCCCGAACCGGCGGCCCGGCGGCTGCGCCGCAACCTGTTGGAGCATGCCGGCGACGGGTCGGGCGGCGCCCGCCGGCGCGTGCTGACCCTGGATGCCGGCACGGGCGCGCTGATGGACCAATACGGTTTCGATGCCGTGCATCTGCCGGACGCGCCCGCGCTGGGGGCGGCGGGCGGGAACGGCTTGCTCGTGCTCTCGGGGCGTACCCCGCCGGCGACCGTGATCGCCGCCGCGCCGGCGGTACGTGAATTCGTCAGGGCCGGCGGGGTGGCCGCCCTGCTGTACGTCGACGGGGAGGCGTTACGGAGCGGCGTCCTGCCGTTCGAGGCCGGCATTGAAACGGCGTCGCTCAGCCGGACCGCGCTGGACGCGGAGGCCGCCGCGCACCCGGCGCTGGCCGGATTCGGCGCCGGCGACCTCCATTATCGCCGCTTTGTCGACGTGCCCCTCCTGCGCGGGTTGCCGGACGGGGCGGTGCAGGACGCCCGCGGACTCGTCGCCGTGGTCCCCCATGGCGCGGGGCGGTATGTCTTGTGGCAGCTTGATCCCGGGGTGTTCGATCCCGCACGCGAAATCGCGCGCGCGGACGGCTCGGTTATTCAATCGACCTTCACCCGGTTGTCGCAGTGGCATGTCCATCGCGCCGTCTCGCAGCTGCTCGCCAACCAGGGCGCGGCGTCCGCCCCGGAGCGCGTCCGCCGCGAGACCGCCGCTTCCTGGACTTTGGATATCGGCGCGACATGGAAGGCGCGGCGCTCGGAGGCGGAGGCCGTCGCGCGCGAACGGACGGCGTTTACGGCCGTTGCGTATGACGACGGGAGCTGGACGCCGGTCGACCTTCCGTGCGGCGCCTGGCCGGAGCAGGGCGATCCGGTTCTCTTCGGGGGGCGGGAGCGAGGCAACCGGCGGGATCCGTACGCGGTGTGGTACCGGCGGACAGTGACGGTGCCGGACAGCCTGGCGGGGCGCGATCTGTCCCTGTACCTGGGGGTGATCGACGATGCCGACGAAACCTATTTCAACGGCGTGAAAGTCGGCGAAATCAGCCGCGATACGTCGGAGACCTTCTGGAAGGATGAAAGCCGCTACCTCGTGCCGGCTTCGGCGGTACGCTACGGGGCGACCAATGTCGTGGCGTTTCGCATGATCGATTACCAGGGCGGGTGGGGCGGCTCCATGTGGGGGCCCCGGATCGAGCTCGGCGTGCAGCGTGCGAATCCCGATCCGCTGTACACGGAACCGCTGACCCTGGACGACAATCCCTATCGCTGGTACTGGTGGTAGATGCAAGGATTTTCGTCTATTGCCAAATGCGCGGGCTGTGTGGCTTAATGGCAGGCGTACCCGCGCCCGCCAAGGTGTGCCGGGGAGGGGATCACATACGATGGAACCGCTTGCTCAACTGCATCACGACGTTGTGTTCGGCAAGGCCGGCGGCCGGATCATCTGGCAGCCGCGCATCGGCTGCTGGTATTACGACAAGGAATTCGCGGGCGAGCCGCTGCCCGAACCGTACCGGGGCCTGGACCTGATGGACATCTACCGTTCGCTGGGGTGTTCGGCGCGCCTCTATCGGGCCTACAATCCGTGCCTCCGCGCCGTCGATCCGGACGCCGTCACGCGCACGACGGAGCAGCTCAATGCCACGGACGTCAAGACGACCCTCACGACCCCGGCCGGTAAGCAGGTGCGCATTGACCGCAAATCTCCCAACAATCCGCACATCATTCACGTCAGGTGGCCCGTTGAAAGCGAGGACGATCTTAAGATCCAGACCTGGATAGCGGAGCACAGAACGTGGGCCTGGGACCGGGCGTGCTTCGAACAGGCGCAGCGCGAGGTGGGCGATCTCGGAGCGCCGACGATCTTTCTGCCGCGCTCCAACGTGCAGGATCTCTACATCAACCTGATGGGCATCGAACGGGGCATCTACGCCATTTACGACTGGCCCGGCACGGTGGAGCGGTATTTCCGGGTCCTGGACGAATGCCATGACCGCCTTATCGATGTCGTTAACGCCGCGCCGGTGGATATTATCAACCTGGGCGAAAACATCCATTCCGGCACCCTGTCGCCGGATCTGTTTAAGCGGTATCATTTGCCGGGGTGCCGGCGGCGCTGCGAGCGCCTGCACCAGGCCGGCAAGTTCGTCTCGTCGCACTGGGACGGCGATTGCGGACCGCTGTTGCCCTACGCGAAGGATACCGGGCTGGATGCGATTGAGGCGATTACGCCGAAACCGCAGGGCGACGTCACGTTCGACCAGATGAAGGACGGGCTGGGGGACGACCTCTACCTGCTGGACGGCATCCCGGCGGTCTACTTTGACAAGACGTTCTCGGTCGAGACTCTGGTGGAGAGCGTACATGCTCTGATCGATCGTTTCGCGCCGAAGCTCGTCCTGGGCATCTCGGACGAGCTGTCGTCCACCGGCGACATCGAGCGGATCCGCATCGTCGGCGAGATCGTTGACGCGTACAACGCGTCACGCTGAGACCGGTCACGCTTGCCGGAATGCGTTTCCGGCGTGTAAGATGTGTAGAAAAGGAAAAGGGGTTTTGTCTATGAGGATAGGAACCTGTGTGGTATGCGCCGCGTGTGCCGTTTTCGGGCTCCGGGCGGCGGTCCCGGCCGTGGACGGCGCCACGGCGGTCACGTGCGCCCTGATTCAGTATACCTACCAGTCGGGTAACGCGATCCGCCCCGACGATGAACGCCTCGAGGGGATGATCCGTGAAGCGGCGGCCAACGGCGCGCAGATTATCGTCGCCCCGGAAACCTATTTTTATCGTGAAGAGCCGTGGCGCGAGGGAAGAGTATCGATGCGTTTACTCGCATGGGGATTCCCGTTACTGTCGGACCGCTTCTCTGCGCTGGCCGCGGAGCTGAACGCCGCGATCGTGATCGGCCTGCGCGAACCGTCCTATTCGTTCATCGAGCCGACGTACAATACAGCCCTGTTTTTTGGTCCGGACGGTACCCTGTGCGGCAAGCATCGCAAAATGCGGCCGGGCATCGCCGAGGATCCCTACACCAAGGCGGGCAGCACGGCCCTGGGCGACGCCAGGGTCTTCGCGACGCCCTACGGGCGGGTCGGGATGCTGATCTGCAAGGACATGATGGACGACCAGTGGTCGGACCACCTCGCGAGTCAGGGCATGGACCTGTTCATCGGCATCAGCGCGGATCAGAGCGAGGGATGGCAGAAGGTGGTGGACGGCTGCCGTCGGGCGTCGTGCTACGGCATCGGCGCCAACCAGTACGGGAACGGGTGCGGCGGCAACAGCGGCTTCGTGGGTCCCGGGGGCGGCGTGATCGCTTCCGTGGGCGCCGGCGAGCGCATTCTGTATGCGTCGCTGCTCCTGCCGTCGAGCCCGCGGGAGGGCAGGGGGGGCGCGGGCGGGGGCTTCCGTGCCGCGGAAACGGCTGGGGCGCAGGCGCCGGCGCAGTTGCGGCTGGTGCGGGCCGTCCCCGCCGCCGGGAACGGCATGGTGCTGTGCTGGACGAGCGCGAGCAACCGGACGTACACGATAGAGGCGTCCGCCGATCTGAAGGCCGGGTTCACCGCCGCCGCAGTGGGGATTCCGGCGACACCGCCCCTGAATACCTGGACCGGGGTTGTTGACGGCGCCGGCTTTTTCCGCGTGCGTGAAGATGCGGCTCCTTTGCCGGAACCCTGAAACCGGGGGCCGGGCGGCGCGGCGGCCGGTGCTCAGGCGCGCAGGCGGTTCGGCGCACAGCCTTCGGCGCGCCGCACGTGGCGGGCCAGGGTGGCCGTGGAGGCATAGCCGCACTGGCGGGCCACCTCGCGGACGGGCAGGCGTGTATTGCGGAGCAGCGAGACCGCGCGGCGGCAGCGTTCCGTTGCGAGAAACCGGGCGGGCGGCATGCCGACGCGGGCTCGGAAGACTCGGGCCAGGTGTTCGCGGGACACGCCGTGGGCCGCGGCGGCTTCCTTGAGCGACCAGGCGTAGTCCGGGTGCTCCCGCAGGGCATCGACCGCGCGGTCGACGGGACGCTGGGCCCGGCGATAGATCATACGCGCCTCGCGCATGAGGGCCATGACCCAGGCGTGCACGGCCGTGGCGATGTCCAGGGGATCGGCCGCGAGATGGGGACGTGCGAGGTCGGTCAGGCGGGCAAGCGCCGTCGCAGGCGGGCCGTCGAGCGGCAGTTCCAGGATGGGGCCCCGTATGGCCCGGATGCCGTCCCAGTGCGCCTTGAGCCCGGCGCCGCGCAAAACCAGGAAATGCGAACGGTAAACCTCCGCGGCCTCCGGGGTCAGCCCGTAGCCGGTGTCTTCGCCGTAAGCGAAGAGCAGCGCGTGACCCCGGGGAACGGTTCGCAAAGTCCGGCCCTCCCGAAACCACAGGGCGCCCGCCACGGTATACTGGAAAACCACGGTACCGGCCGGCTGCCGGCCCGCATTTTCGTGCCAGTACGGGCGGCCGGGCGGCACCCGGTCGCGCCCGAATCCCTGGACCGTCCAGAGTGTTTCCTGCGATGAGGTATCCATGATATCACATTATGTATACCAAGTATCACAGATTCGGCGTATACGTCAATTATGAAGGCGAATATAGTATTCTGCAAATCACTGCATGCATAGTAAGGAGGTTTTTGACTATGGCCGGGACGCAATCGATTGCAGCGGAAATTGACGGCGCCTTGCAGGGGCACGCGGCGCACAGCGGCCGCGCGGATTCGGAGCGCGGGTTGCCCGGAACGATGGGCCGACCGATCAACGTGACGTTTATGGGGGCGGGTTCGGGGTTCTGCCCGCGTGTTTTTCGGGACATCATGATGATTCCCACGGCGGAGCGCGGCGAGGCGCGCCTGTGCGACGTCGAGCCCGGGCGGCTGAAGATGATGGAGCGGGTTATCACGGATGTCATTGCCCGCACCGGACGCACGGGCCGGTGGACCGTACGGGCGAGCACGGACCGGCGCGAGGTGTTGCCGGGTTCCGACTATATCGTCAACAGCATCGAAGTGGCCGGGCTCGATTGCGTGGCGGCCGACAACGATATTCCGAAGGCGTTCGGGGTCGACCAGTGTATCGGCGATACGATCGGCCCGGGCGGGGTGTTCAAGGGGTTGCGCACCGTGCCCGTGTTCCTGGACATCCTGCGCGACGTCCGCGCGTTATGCCCCGGGGCGCTGGTGCTGAACTACACGAATCCCATGAACATCATGTGCCTGGCTGCCGGCCGCGCGGTGCCGGAGGTTCGGGTGGTGGGGCTCTGCCATTCGGTCCAGGGCACGAGCCACGCGCTGGCCGGGGAAGCGGGCGTGCCGTACGAGGAGCTGGACTGGGCATGCGCGGGCATTAATCACCTGGCCTGGTTCACGCGCCTGGAGCACCGGGGCGTCGACCTCTACGCCGGCGTCCTGAACGACAAGTTCCGCCGCGACGTGGCCAGGGGACTGGAAGAATTCGAGGCGGGCCTGGCGCGGCATGACGACGCGAACACAGACGACGATGCCGCCTACACGGTGGCGGACCTGGTGCGCAAGGACATGTGCCTGCATTTCGGGGCGTACATCACGGAGTCGTCGGGGCACCTGTCCGAATACCTGCCGTACTACCGCAAGAGCCCGGCGGGACGGCGCCTGTTGCGGTTGCGTTACCACGGGGGCAGCCGTTTTTACGGGTCCAACTGGCCGAACTGGCGCGCCCGCGCGGACCGCGAGCGCGAACGCATGGTGAACGGCGAAGAAACGCTGCCCATGGACCGGTCCTGGGAATACGGTTCCTGGATCATCGAAGCGATCGAGAAGGACGCACCCTTTGTCATGTACGGCAACGTCATGAACGCGGACGCCGGGGGCGGTCCGTTGATCCCGAACCTGCTGCCGGACGGCTGCGTCGAGCTGGCCTGTCTCGTGGACGGGAACGGGGTTCAGCCGGTCCGGTTCGGCCGGCTGCCCGCGCAGATGGCGGCCATCTGCCGGAGCAACCAGAGCGTTTTCGACCTGGCCGCGACGGCGGCTATCGAGCGCAGCCGGGAGGCGGCAGTACACGCGCTCATGCTGGATCCGCTTTGCGCGGCGGTGCTGACCCCCGGCGAGATCCGCGAGATGACCCTCAAGCTCTTCGAGGCGGAGGCTGACTACCTGCCGGGTTACGCGTAGCCGGGAGCGGTGCGGGGGGGGGCAGCGCCGGCGGGCTTGACGTACACAAGCTTATTGTCGTGCGGCGCGTAAAACCCCTTCAGGACCGCTGCCCGCAGGAAGCCGTGCCGGCGGTAAAACCGGCGCGCCGGCCGGTAGACGGCGCGGGATGAGGTTTCGACGACAATAAACCGGCCGGCGCGGGCGCGGATATCCGTTTCCGCGCGCGCCAGCAGGGCGGCCGCGACGCCCAACCCGCGGTGCCGGGGATGCACCGCCAGCCAGTAAAGATCGAAGGTGCCGGACGTACAAGGTGCCGCCCCGAAACAGATCCAGCCGATGGGTTCGCGCCCGCGGAGGGCCGTATAGGACTGGTAGTGGCCCGCCGGGCCGGCCTTGAGCGCCTCGTCCAGCACCTCGCGGGCGACCTCGATCTCGAAAGCATGGAATACCCCCGTCGCCTTCAGCAGGTCGAGCACGGCTTCGCGGTCGCCGTCGCGCGAGCGGCGGAGCCGCGGCGCGGCGCCCCGCGGATTCCGCGGCGCAGGGCGCCCGGCCGGCGGGAAGGACATCCCGGCGTTCTCCAGCAAGGCGCGCACGAACGTTGAAAAGCCGATGCCGCGCGCCGCCAGGGCGGCCGCGAATCCCGCCTCGGGCGATAGGTCGGGGTTGGGATTCACGTCCATCACGAACGGCTCTCCCCGGGGGGGCAGGCGCAGATCGACGCGGGCATAGTCCCGGCACCCCAGGTGCTGCCACGCGGCGCGGGCGGCGGCGCGGAGCCGGCGGGCGGTGGCGGGGTCCAGCGGGGCGGGGATGCGGCGGGGTGTGTTGCGATATTCGAACGAGTGCTCGATCCACTTGGCGCGGTAGCCGACGATCCGCGGCTTGCCGGGCGGAAACGCGGAAAAGTCGATTTCGGCCGGCGGCAGCACGCTTAACACGCCGTTCCGTTCGAGCAGTGCGACGTTGAGCTCGCGCCCTTCGATGTACTGTTCCACGAGGGCCGCTTGTCCGAAATGGGCGTGAATGTAACGCACGCGGCGACGCAGCGCGGCGGGGTCCGGCGTCATGAGCACCGATTCCGCATCGATGCCTTCGCTGGCGTCGGCGCAGAGGGGTTTGACGATCCGCGGCGGCGGTAGGGTCAGGGACCCGGGGTCGAAAGGGCCGGGGGGGATCACGGCCGCGCGGGGCACGAACACACCCGCCGCGCTGAGGGCGCAGTGGGTTTGCCATTTGTCGAGTGCGAGAAGCTGGCACGGCGCGCCGCTGCCCGTGTATGCCTTGCCGAACGCCGCACACACGGCCGGCACCAGGCAGGCCTCGGACGGCGGTCCGTCGAGGCGTTCCACGAGGTTGAAGACATACGGTTCCGCGGCGGCGCCGAGCACCTGCCCGACGTCCGCCAGCGTGCGCACGGAGACGGCACGGCACGGCACGGACAGCGCCTCCAGGGCCGCTGCCACGTGCGCGACCTCGTGCCATACGCCGGCATCGGATTCGGCGTGTTCCGCGGCGGCGTGCACGGGCTCGTTGTAGAGAATCAACACGGCGGCTTGCATGGTGTGCGCTTCCGAGAGGACCGCGGTCAGGAGATGCGCGCGGCCGCTTCGGCGATAATATGTCCGATCAATGCGTTGTACGTCATGCCTTCCTGAGCGGCGATCATGGGCAGGTCCGAGTGTTCGGGGTGCAGTCCCGGCAGGGGATTGAGTTCCATGAACGCGGGGCGGCCGTGCCGGTCCAGGCGGATATCCGCCCGCCCGGCGTCGCGGCATTCGAGGGCGCGGTAGCATTCGAGGGCGAGGGTTTCGACGGCCGTACGGAGCGGTCCGGGTTCCGGGGGGGTGTAGGCGACGCATGTTTCGCAGCGCTCCTTGACGTCGAAGGTATAGTCCGCGGTGGCCGCGTGGGGGAGGACGCGGATTTCGAGGGTGCCCAGCACGCGCGCCGCGGAGCCGGAACCGAGGAGGCCGGTGGTGAATTCCCGGCCGGGCAGATAGTCTTCAACCAGGATGGGTTGGCCCAGGCGTTGGAGCAGGGCGCGGCCGGTGCGGTGCAGCGCACGCCGGGATGCGACGCGGGAGTGTCCGTCGATACCCTTGCCCGTGCCTTCGGCGAGCGGCTTGACGAAGAGGGGATATTCGAGGTGCGGATCCGCCGCGGCGTTATCGAGGTCGGCGGTGTTGCGAACCACGCGGAAACCCGGGGTCGGCAGGCCGCGGGCCAGGACCAGGCGCTTGGCCACGGCCTTATCCAGGGTCGCGGCGCACACCAGCGGGTCGGAGAACGTATAGGGCAGGCCGTAGAGTTCGAGCAGGGCGGGTACCTGGGCCTCGCGGCAGCGGCCGCCGCATCCCTCGGCGATGGTAAAGACCAGGTCCCAGCGGCTGCCGGCGGCGAGCCGGGCGGCCAGCGCCCGGCCCCGTCCGATCCGTTCGACGTCGTGGCCGTTGTCGCGGATCGCGGCCTCCAGGGCGTCGATCGTGGACGCGGAATCAAATTCGGCGACGTCTTCCGAAGCAAAACCGTCCGCGAGATAATCGCTGCGCAGGTCGTAGACCAGGCCGATGTGCATGGCTGTGCTCCCGTCAGGTATGGCCTTCTGCGGCGCCCCGCGCCACGCCTTCGAAGAAGCGCACGACTCCGCTGCGGAGATGTCGCAGGTTGTATCCCCCTTCCTGGACGAAGAGCATCGGCCGGCCCAGGGCGGCGATGCGCCGTCCGATCTCCGTCATGGCGGGCAGTCGGAGGGTGAAGGAACCGGTCGGATCGCCCTTGAGGATATCGAACCCGAGGCTCACGACGAGGTAAACCGGCTGGAAGCGGCGAATGGCCGCCAGCGCCCGGTCCAGCGCCTTGAGATAGGCCAGGTCGCCGGTGTGCTCCGCCAGCGGCAGGTTCAGGTTGAAGCCCGTTCCGTCGGCCTCGCCCGTCTCGTCGGCAAACCCCGAGAAGTAGGGATAGGCGATGTTGGGATGCCCGTGCAGGGAGACGGTCAGCACGTCGGCGCGGCGGTAAAAGATGTCCTGCGTACCGTTGCCGTGGTGGTAGTCGATATCCAGTACGGCCGTGCGCCCCCGGGCGGACAACTGCTGTGCGGCAATGGCGGCATTGTTGAAGTAACAGAACCCGCCGAAAAAACGGTGTTGGGCGTGGTGGCCGGGCGGGCGGCAGACCGCGTACGCCACGTGCCGGCCCCGGATCAGTTCATCGGCTCCCGTCAGGGCGACGTCGACCGCCGCCCGGGCCGCTGCGTACGCGTTGCGGTCCAGGGGCGTGAACGTATCGATGCAGTAATAACCGGCGCGGACAGCGAGCTCCTTCGGACGCTTCTCGGGGCGGCGGACCGGGAACACGTAGGGATAGACGGGCCGTGAGGCTTCGAGCCGGAGGCAGACGGCCTTGAGATAGCGCACAAAATCGGCGGCATGCACCGCGCGGATATGGGCTTCGTCGTGGCGCCGCACGGCCGCGGCCTCGAAGAGATCCAGGCCGGCGACGGCCTTCCGTATGGCGCCGACCCGCGCCGGCCGCTCGACGTAGCCCTGGTCCTGCACGCGGTGAACGGCGTGCGTGTCGGAGGCGATGACCGCGAAATCCTTCTGCACGCGTCCCCGCCGCACGGCCGCGGGGCGGGAGCGGGCCCGGGTGTAGCGGCGCGGTCGGAACCGGACGGGGTCTGCGACAAAGGATGCGGCCACGCGCTCGATGTAACCGGGCGGCACGACGTCAGCGTACTTGCGTCTGAGGATCAGGCGGACCGCGGCGCGCGCTTCCCTCCGGCCCAGGGGCGTGTCGCGGCCGAGGCCGTCGAACAGGAGATAGGGCGCCGGGCTCTCGTCGATGGGCGTCTCGTACGCCGTGCCGGTGACCGGTAGCGCCCCGTACCGTTCGTAAAAGGCCAGGCGGCGGCGGTTCTGCTCCAGGATGGCCGGATCGTGTACGACGGCGGGGTCGTCCGGAGCCGCCTCCAGGTACAGGCCGCGCGATTTGCCGTACTGGAGATACTCGCGCACGGCTTCGTAAAGGGATGTGCCCAGGCCGCGCCCCCGTACCGTTGCGGCGACCGCCAGGTAATCGAGCAGCGCGCTGTTGATTTCGGGCAGCAGAAAGCACAGCGCGAAACCCGAGACCGCGCCCAGCGGCGTATCGCTCACGAGCAGCACGGCGCGGTACCCGTACCGGAACGGGTGATCGATCTGGTCGGCGATCTTCGCGGCATAGTGCGCGACACCCGGAAAGCTGTCCCGGAAGATGGCCTTGACCTGCTCCAGCCGTTCACGGTCGGCGGGAAGCACGGTGGAATAGATGCGGCGGATCCGAATCACGTCAGGTGTATCCCGTGCGCGCGCGCCGGAAGGAGGCCGGATGCGCCAAGGCGCACGTCTCGGCGGGAACCCGAACGCCGCAAGCCAGGGCCCAGACGCCGTCCGCCGCGCGCGGTCCCGCCGCGGCCGGCGACAGGCCGTCCGGTTCGCGGTACGGTTCCGGGTAGCTGACGAGGTCGCCGGCAAAATTGCGCAGCACCGTGTGGGTGGGACTGGTCGAGACAATGTAGTTCGGTAGGATCGGAATCTTGCCGCCGCCGTGCGGTGCATCGACGACAAACGTTGGAATAGCCAACCCGCTGAGCCGGCCGCGCAGGTACTCCATGATCTCAATACCCCGGGCCAGGGGCGTGCGGAAATGCTCCACGCCCCGGACCAGGTCGCATTGGAAGAGGTAATAGGGGCGTACGCGCACGCGCAACAGGCGACGAAAGAGCTCGGCCAGGAGCGGCGCGTTGTCATTGACCCCGCGCAGCAGCACGGTCTGGTTGCCCAGCGGGACACCCGCGTCGGCCAGCCGCTCGCAGGCCGCCTCGGCGGCGGGCGTCAACTCGGCGGGATGATTGAAGTGCAGGTTCACGTAGACGGGACGGTAACGGCGCAGCATGCGAACCAGCCCGTCGTCGATCCGCATCGGCAACACGACGGGCGTCCGCGTGCCGATCCGGATGATGTCCACCGACGGCACGTTGCGGACCGCACGGATAATGCGTTCCAGGGCGTGCGTGCCCAGTGTGAAGGGGTCGCCGCCCGAGATGATGACGTCGTGAATTTCCGGATGCACGGAAAGATAGTCGACGGCCTGCGCCAGGCGCGCAGGCGCAATGCGTGTCTCCGTCTGTCCGGCGGCGCGTTTTCGGGTGCAATGCCGGCAATAAGCGGCGCAGGTCGTCGTCGCCAGGAGCAGGGCGCGGTCCCGGTAACGGTGCACGAGGCCGGGCACGGCCATGTCCGCCTCCTCCCCGAGGGGATCGTCTTCGAGAAAGGGCGGGTCGGCGGTTTCCCTGCCGTCGGGGATGCACATAGAGAAAACGGGGTCGGAGGTATCCAGACAGCGGATCAGAGAGGCATAATAGGGCGTGACCGCCATCGGAAAGCGGCCGGCCGCCTCGGCCATGCGCCTGGACAGGCGCAGGGCCGGAAAGCAACGCTTCAGTTCGGCGACGCTTCGGAGTCGATGACTCAACTGCCAGCGCCAGTCCTGCCAGGAATCGGAATCCAGCGGGAGGGCCGGGCACGGGGATGGAATCGCGTTGTCTTGGCCGGACGTGCGCCGTACATATGCCCGCGCGGGTGGCGGGGGTTTGTCGTCGGCATCACCTCCTTCGGGAGTTATGACGGAAACGGATACGCCAGACCTTTTCCTGTCCTCGTGCATCGACACAATTCCTTTCCTTGCCGCGGGCCGGCGCGACCACGCGCCCCCGGTTAGCTGCAGCCGTTTGCAGGGAGCGTGCCAGCCCGGGCCCAAGGCGGGCGGGGTCTGCGCAAGTTGTTGCTGAAAAGATATTTGCGTCTTGCGGGGCAGACTGCGTGCGGGCGCCGGCCGGGCCGGGATCGGTTCGGCGCGGAAACCGGATGCACGGGAAATCGGAAAACGTATGCCGATCATGTCCGTCGGCGGGGCGGCGGCCGGCCGCGGCCGGGGAGCGGCCGGCAACAAGCCGGGTCAGGTGCGCGGGGCCGGGCCCGGACGGAAGTCCTCTTTCCGGAGGCCGTAGCGTTTCATCTTGTTGAAGAGGGAGCGCGGTTCGATGCCGGCCCGGCGGGCGGTTTCGCCGACGCGTCCTTCCGTGGCTGCGAGCAGGCGGCCGAGGTAGGCCTTCTCGACGTGCTCGACGGCCGACTCCCGGACCGCCTTGAGCGGGCGCGAGAGCCAGGCGTCAGGAATCAACGGAATAGAGCCGGGTTTCAGCAGGGACGGGCCGGCGGATTCCGCTTCCGCCAGCTCGTCCGGCAGGTCTTCAAGCGTAATCAAGGGGCCTTCGCAGAGGAGGAGCGCCCGTTCGAGTACGTTGATCAGCTCGCGCACGTTACCGGGCCAGGCGTATTCGCAGAGCGCCTCCATGGCGTCGGGCGCGATGCCGCCGCTACGGCAGCCGATGCGGGCCGACAGACCGTCCAGAATCGAGCGCGCGAGCAGGGGAATATCGCCCCGCCGCTCGCGGAGCGGCGGTACGTCAATGGAGACCACGCCCAGTCGGTAGTAGAGATCTTTGCGGAACCGCCTGGCCTCGATCTCCTCCTTGATGTCCCGATTGGTGGCGGCGATGACCCGCACGTCGACGGGAACCCGCTTTTCGCTGCCGACAGGAGCGATTTCGTAATCTTGAAGCACGTGCAGCAGCTTGACCTGAAGATGGAAGGGCATTTCGCTGATTTCGTCGAGAAACAGTGTGCCGCCGTGGGCCAGTTCGAAGCAGCCGCGTTGCGTGCGCGTGGCGCCGGTAAACGAGCCCTTTTCGTGGCCGAACAACTGGCTTTCCAACAGGTTTTCCGGAATGGCGCCGCAGTTGACCGAGACGAACGGGCCGTCGGCCCGGCGGCTGTCATAATGAATGGCCCGGGCGAGGCGTTCCTTCCCGACGCCGGTTTCCCCGGTAATCAGGAGGGGGGCGTCGCTGTCGGCGACGCGTTGGACGGTGCGCATGAAGCGCTGCATGACCGGACTTTCCGAGACGAAGTCGGAGAGCTCCGGCCGCGGGGTGGCGCGCCGGGCGGCGACGGTGTGAACGAGGAGCTTGCGGCGGTTTTCCACGACCCCGGTTATCGCGTCGGCGAGAATGTGGTCGGGGATGTTCGTGTACAGGACGGCATCGGCGCCGGCCGCGCGGAGAACCGCCGCCTCCCCGGCATCATCCCGGTCGGACAGGATCACGAGTGCCGGCGGATTGGCGGCGCCCGCCAGGGCACGGATCCGCGCCGCGGCGGGAACGGGAATTAACGCATGTGCGGCCACAAGCACGTCGCACAAGACGTGCTCGGCCGCATCCCATCCGGTATCGGGGTCCGGTAGCCGGACGTCGGCGTCGACGTCACGCAGGACGCGGCGGAGGCGCGACCGGAGTCCGGTTTTCCGGATCAGAAGCAATACCCGAAGTTGCATCGGCAATCCTCCCGCCAGGGGCGGCGCCCGCGGTCGCATCCGTTGGCGGCTACAGGGCGCCCTTGATGCAGGTTAGCAGATTATGGCGTGCCGTCTACCCCTGTCATGCAGGGTGGGCCGCGGGGCCGCGGCGGTTCCCGCAGGCGGCCCGTTGCCGCGGCGCGATCGGAAGGGGCGTTCCGAAGCGGTCGGAAACGCCGCACTGCCGCACGGCCGCGGGGCGCCCGATCACAACTGCGTGTGCCTCCAGAAGTAATGGCCCAAGAGATACTTATGCAGGCGCACGCCGTGGAGCAGGGCTTTGGCACACGTCGTGCATCAGGGAGTGCGGGACGCGATGATGCGGAAAGGCAGGATTAGCGTGACGGCGAGGCACCACGGCAAGGGCGGTAAAGGATCGGTCGAAGAGGACGTGCAGGCGGGCTTAAAGCGGCGCCGGGCCGCGCGCAAGAAGGCCGAAAAGCCTGTGGATACGGACCCCTTCCGGCAGATGGACGGCGCCGAAAGCACGTATTTCAAGAAAGCCTGAAACGTGAACTCCATGTTCCGCGGTTTTGCAGCAAAGCAGACGCACCGCTACGGAAAGGACACGACGATGCCGGAGACAGTCAGGACAAGTACGGAAGGAACGAAAAGGCGCGGGCGCCGGAAGAAGCCGGGCCCGCAAGAACGCTATTTGAAGATTCAACAGGAAGCCTACTATTGCGCCGAGAAAGACGGGTTTCGCAAGGATCCCGTCGCGTACTGGCTGGAGGCCGAAGCCGAAGCGGGTATGTAGCCGCGTGCAGGCGAGACGGCGTGCCGAAGAGGACCATGTGAACGGTCTATACTTAAAGATAATCCTCGTTTTAGCGGCCTTCCTGGTGGGGGGATGCACCATGCTCACGGATGCGGATCCGGACGAGACGCCGGGGAGCCGCGCTGTGGGGCCGGGGTTGCACGATCGGGACGCGCTGGAAGATCCATAACGCGGCCCGTTTGCCGCAAGGCCGCAGGGCGCCGTCAGCGGAAACGGTAGAGCATACCGCGGGGCGGCGAGGCGGAACCGGACGAAGCAAGACCCGTGGCGGGGTCGCCGTAGAGATTGAAGTCGTACTGGTTCATGAGGCGGGTATCGCGGGTGGCGATGTCGGGAACGACCGCGAGCTTGCCTTCGAGCAGGGCGCGGCCCGCCGGCGCGTCGTCCGTCAGGCGCTCGCAGAATTCGTAGCCGATACCGGCGTTCACCGAGGATCCGTCGAACATGCCGTAGCCGACCCCGGTATTGAACCAGCTGACCCGCGTGGCCGCGGCGGCGCCGATGCCGCCGTTGGCGAGAATGGCATAGGCCAGGTTCGCGCTGCTTTCCGGCCAGGCGTTGTTGCAGGAGCACTGGAAGGTAAACGCCGGATGGTCGTCGTCGAGCGCCGGGGCCTGCGTATTGCTGAACAACGTTCCGTCCCAGCAGCCGTCATAGCCGACCACGGCGGAGGAGGTGCTGCCGTGGCCCCACCAGCAGACCAGGCCGTACGCCGAGGCGGTCCAGCGGTCGCGCACGACGGTCCCGCCGCGCAGCTCCTCTTCGGAGGGGTACACGGAATCCGCTCCGGAACAGGCTCCGCCCTGCTGGTACTGGCGCCAGGAGGCGTAGCTCCGCGCGGTCAGGTAGTCGTCGCGCATCTGTTCGGCCAACGGTGCGCCGTCGTACCCCGCCGCGGAGAAGCTCATCGGGAGCAGGACGTTGTCCCGCCAGGAGACGGCGCCGGCGGTTTCGTAGTCGATGATCTTCTGCAGAATGCCGTCGAGGGCGGTGTAGTCGGACCCGTAGACGGGGATGCGGCCGACCCAGACTTCCATCGTGAAATCCACGCCGCCGGAGCCGGTGTAATCGCTCCATTCCCCGTAATAGCCGTCGCCGTCCAGATCCCAGTTGCCGGTCAGATCGGCGTAAAATGCGTCCGTCGGGGAGTCCTCGTAGGACCCTGCGCCGCGGCGGGGCCAGCAGAGCTTCATGGGGATATCCCCTTCGCCGCTTTCGTAGGGAGACGGATCCCCGATAAGCAGGACGTACTCGATGCCGTAGGCGGCGTAATGGTTGATCAGCCACTGCCGGATCTTCTCAGCCTTGTGGTCGGGAGCCTGCCCGGTCAGCGCGCCGAAGTCGGTTTCGTCGATCACCAGGACCGAATGCCCCAGGGCGGTCTTATGCGCAACGAACGCCGCGAGCCGGGTCGATCCGGAGAGGATGGCCGTGGTGGTGATGATCACGTAGTCGTAGGACGCCGAGGGCAGGTCGCCGTTCAACCCGACGCGGGCCTCGTACCAGGCGCGGCCGTCGGTGTAGTTGTCAAAGAGCTCCGGCGCGAGGCGGTCGACGGCGGTATCGGGTCCGAAAGCCGCGGACGTGCGCTCGCGGGCGCGCTCGAAAGAGACGTCCACGACCGCGCGCGTGCAGATGCGGACACGGCCCTGCGCGGGATTGTATTGAACCGGCGAAAAACGCAAGCGCGTAAAGCGCCACTTGCGCAGCCGGGAGTAGGGGAGCAGCGCGGCGGGGGCGGCGGGCAGGAAGGCGTCGTTTGCGTACACGCCGAGATCCAGGCCGTCGACAATCGTTCCGGCGTCGCCCCAGTCCAGGACCAGGTTCCCGTCCACGCGGGCCGCGTCGGGCGCGGCGGGTGCCAGCAGGTAGGATCCGGGCAGGTCTTCAGTGGCGGATTCGCTCACAAACACCGCGAGGCTGTTCCAGTCCACGTCCGGCGGGAGCAGCACGTTGACCGTTCTTTCCGGGAGGAGCGGGGAACCCGGCGCGCCGCGCAGGGCGCAGCCTTCGCACGTAAGAGTCTGGAATCCGCTGCCGTCGTCCTGTACGGCGTATGCGCCCGTCTCGAAGGTGAGGCGGACGGTTTCGGCCGGGAGGCGGGCGGCCGCGACGACGAACACAAGCCACAGCGCAGACGGCAGCCGCCGCCCGCGGTCGAGGAGATAACCTGCCGTACACATCCTAAAAGTATAGCCGTTCGTTCCCCTTGCGGACAAACGGATTCTGAAAAAGGGGCGCAGCGGGGACGGACCCCCGGGAGCGGGACGGTCAGGGCAGGGCGGGCGTGACGGCGTGGACGCGGTAGAAGCGCTGGGCGTGCGGCTCCAGCGGAACGGCCCGCGCGGTGTCCGTGCCGGGATCGGGTTCCATGTTTCCGGGCG